>JAPOJL010000016.1 GCA_029978425.1 Actinomycetota bacterium | reverse complement strand
ATTGGTGGCGGACTAGGCCTCTGCATGCAAACTATCGTTATTGCTCTACAAAATGCCGTAGATTTCAAGGATCTTGGTATTGCTACATCTTCTAATACTTTCTTCCGAACACTTGGCGGAGCATTTGGAACGGCAATTTTTGGAACGATTCTTAGCGACCGAGTGGCTCAAAATCTCGAAAGAAATTTTGCTGACTTTGCTGCTGCAAATCCAGGAAAATTGGCATCCGTTGATCCCTCCCTCGCAGATTCGCTCAGCACAAATACCGAGATCATCTCGACTCTCCCTATCGAAATTAAGACTCTGGTCCTCGAAGCTTTCTCCGCTTCATTCCATACCGTCTTTCTCTTCGCATTTCCCGTTGTCGCACTCGCATTCTTCTTTGCGATAGCTCTAGAAGAGAAACCCCTACAAGATAGCGCTGGCCATGCTTCAGCGCGACAAGATGCTGCTGGCGAATCTCTAGGTTAAGGACTGGGATAAAAATTCAGATTAACTCACCATTTAAGGGGCTTCCTAAAGAAGTTTCGGTACTCACAACTATTTCTTTCCTCGTTGCTGTCGGCTTTGGATTGATCATCCCTGCTATCCCAATCTTTGCAAAAACTTTTGGGGTCTCAAATACTTTGATTGGTCTCATCGTTTCTTCCTTTGCCATTATGCGATTTGTATCGGGGCTCTTCTCTGGAAAATTGGTGGATAGATTTGGCGAACGTGTGGTGCTCGGGTTTGGCCTATTTATGGTCTCCGTCTTCACACTACTCGCTGGCCTCGCCCAGAGTTACGAACAACTTCTCTTTTTCAGAACGGCTGGAGGACTCGGATCATCGATGTTCTCCGTCTCGGCATGCGCGCTTATTTTGCGCGTAGTTTCCGATAGTCAGCGCGGTCGTGCGCAGTCCCTCTATAACGGCTGATTCATCGCCGGTGGCGTTGCAGGTCCAGCTTTCGGAGGAGCACTTATAGCGATATCTCCACGTGCTCCATTCTTTATCTACTCCGGTTTACTTATCGCTGCCGGCACAGTCTCGCTGATCTATTTACATGAAAGTCGTCTCGGTGCCAAAGTAGAGAAAGCTTCAGAAGAGCGGGCGCTCACGATTCGCGAAGCGCTACAAATTAAGCCGTATCTGTATTCACTATTTCTTGCATTCCTTGGAAGCTGGGTTCTATTTGGAATGCGTTCCTCAATTCTTCCTTTATTTGTAGTTGAGGATTTAGGCGCAAGTGCTTCGATTGTAGGTTTGAGTTTCACTATTGCACTTATTGCTCAAGGCTCAGTCATGGTTCGGGCTGGTAAGTATTCAGATAAGAATGGTCGAAAACCTGTAATACTTATTGGTTTCACCATCGTTATGGCTGCATTGATGCTTCTCGTTTTCGCTACCAATATCTACTTCTATTTTGCTGCCATGATTGTGATGGGGTTGGGCGCAGGTTTTGCTGCATCGGCCGGCGCAATTGTTGGAGATGTCATTAAAGGTAAGAGTGGAAAGGTCTATGCCTTCTGGCAGATGTCGGGCGATGCGGGAATGATGGTCGGTCCAGTGTTACTTGGCTTCATTTCTGATTACTTCTCTTATCGCGCTGCAATTGCAGTAAGCGCTGCAGTTTTCTCACTTGCGATCATTGCCGCATTAAGAATCCCCGAGACAAATACTGCCCGTCTCGGGGATTCTCAAAAACCTCAACTTAGTGAGGGTAAGGATTAATCGTTATTGCCGCGCAGAATTGCAATGAGGCGGAGAATTTCGAGGTAGAGCCAGACCATGGTCATTAAGAGACCAAAACCTGCGCGCCACGATTCTTCTTGTGGCACTCCATTGCGGATGCCCTCTTCGATTTGATCAAAATCTAGAATCAAGAAGAAGGATGCAATCGCAACTCCTGCGACAGCGAGTAATGGGCCAAATCCGCTGAGGCCATAGAGCCCCATGCCATTGCCGAGTCCGAAGAATGAACCAATGAGACTTCCCAGCGCGAGGAGTAAGTAACCTATCGCTGCACCCATCAGCATTCTGGTGAACTTTGGAGTCGCACGGAGGCGTCCGCTCTTGTACATAAATAGCATTCCAACAAATGCGGCGGTGGTCGCCACGATGGCTTGCTGGACAATTCCTGGATAGAAGAGTTCGTATGTGTTGCTAATGATTCCAAGTACCAATCCTTGGCAGACTGCATAAGCAAGATAGACCGCTGGCTTAACAGTCTTGCTGAAGATTCCAATCATCGCGGTAACAAGACCGCCAATAAATCCCACCATCAACGCTCCGCCACCGAGGTTGAAGTACCACGCAGCTGCGCCAACAAGAATTGAAGTTCCAAAAAGCATTCCAGTGCGAGCGACAACATCATCCATGGTCATGCGACCGGTACGAAGTGACGACGCTGCTGGAGCGTTGTATGTCTCTTCTAAGTTATCTACCTCAGTGCTCTGAGGAATCGTATTCATCGAGGCATAGCCACGACGATTACTCTGGTTAAATGCTTTCCCAAGTACGGGATTGGAACTGTTCATTGCTCTCCTTTAATAGTTCCTACATTTATAACTACTACTTGTACATCTACTCGTGCCCCCGGTGGGGGTCGAACCCACACTTGGACGATTTTAAGTCGTCTGCCTCTGCCATTGGGCTACAGGGGCTTTCCTGCGTGGGCAAATCTACCTGCCTTTTTCACCACCGAATCCAATTGGGATCGCGTGAGCTTTCCCGTAAAAGTATTCTGCTGGCTGGGATGGTAACTCCCGATAACTAATCTAATATTCCCGTCGCTCCCGCGAAACTTGAAATTGGCGCCGTGCCCAAACTTTGGGCGCTTTCTCGGCATTTGTTCATCTAATTCGCCCAACACATCCAGCGTCGCTTTCCACGCGATAGATCCAAGCGCCAGAAAAGTTCGTACGGTGGGAAAGAGAAGTTCAAACTCCCGAACCAACCAGGGCTGGCAGGTCACTGCTTCTATTGGAAGCGGTTTATTTCCTGGTGGTGCGCAACGAACTGCACATGCAATTCGCGTATCAATGAGTTCTTGTCCATCACTTCGGGAAGTGCTGGTTTCAATAGTTGCTAAACCATTTCGATAGAGAGCTCGATATAACCAATCTCCTGAACTATCTCCAGTAAAGATGCGTCCTGTGCGATTTGCGCCGTGCGCACCTGGTGCAAGTCCAACAATTAACAGTTTTGCATCTGCTGGCCCAAAACCTGTAATCGGTTTACCCCAATATTCCTGATCTTGGTAAGCGCGTCGTTTTGTGATGGCGACTTCTTCCCGCCAATTCACCAATCTTTTGCATGCATTACAGCCAATAATCTCTTTATCTAGAATTTTAAGGGAACGAACTTTTGGTGCAACTTTGGCGGGATTAGTTGGCAAGCGACCACGCCATTCCATCGAGGATATCTGACTCTGATGCAACAAACTCTTGAGCACCTGTGAGCGTCATGATTCTTGATAGCACAAGAGAACCTGCTGCGATTACATCTACTCTGCCGGGATGCATATATCCCAACGCTGCAATCTCATCTCTATTCATCCCTAAAAACATTTGAGATACCGCGTGGGTTTTTTCAGCTGAGATGCGAGCCATGTGAATTGCATAGCGATCATATTCGTCAAGCTTGAGAGCTGCGGCTGCAACCGTGGTAGCAGTTCCTGCAACCGCAATCAAGGTTCTGGCTTCTGTTATGGGAACAGATGTGGCTGCGCCCTTGATGGCATCATCAATATCTGCAGTCGCGCGCGCAATCTCATCTTTTGTTGGTGGCGCCGATGTGAAGTGACGCTCGCTCATCCGCACACAACCAATATTCTGACTCTTGGCAGATTCAACTTTTTCATTGCCAAAGACAAACTCCGTGGAGCCGCCTCCAATATCAATCACAAGATAAGGGGCGCCTACCCTCCTTAATTCTTTTGTCGCGCCGTAAAAGGAAAGGCTTGCTTCCTCTTCTCCACTGATTACCTCCGGTGAAATGCCCAAGATTGATTTCACGCCATTGATAAAGAGATCGCGATTACTTGCATCCCGAGTAGCGCTCGTTGCACAGAAACGAATTCTCTCGACGCCGCGGCGGGCTATCTCTTCAGAAAAGAGAGCGGTTGCTTTGAGAGTTCTATCGAGTGCATCAGGGTGAAATGCCTTGTTCTTATCGACGCCTTGTCCCAGTCGAACGATCTCCATGGTTCGATAGATCTCGCGAAAGTTATCTCCGCTGATATCAGCAATCAGTAAACGTATGGAGTTTGTTCCGCAATCAATCGCAGCAACTCTGGTCATTGCTGGCGCCGCTCGAGACAGTTCCCGTTCTGCCACCATTGGGGTAATTTCGCTAACGCTTCATCGCCAAGGGGATTAACCCCTTCACCCGCTGCAAGAGAATGTGCAATTAAGGAATGCAGGCACTTCACTCGATCTGGCATACCTCCCGCAGAAATATCGGTGATTTCTGGGACATCGATTCCCAGCGCCGTGCGCGCCGCAATGTAATCATCGTGGGCAGCGCGATATGCGCCAGATAGTTCTGCATCGACGTTGAGACGATCGTTCATCGTTGACATCAAATCAGAGTTTTCTAATGTTGAAATCTCTGAAGTCAGATTAGGACAGGTTGCGTAATAAAAAGTGGGAAAAGGAGTTCCGTCATTGAGTCGCGGTGGGGTCTCAACGACCGCCGGATTTCCACATGGACAGCGATATGCGACTGCGTGAACATCGCGTGGCGTGCGACCGAGTTGAATTTCAATGGCGTGAAGATCTGCAGGAGTGGGTTTCTCGCTCATATTTACTCTTTACGGCGTGCTTACGCCAACTCCAACCGATGTAATCGACGAGATGACGCGTGAATACCATGGAACTCCTAGAGGGAATTCTTGATTAATTGGAGCTGCAGTTTGGGTGGAGTTATCTATCTCTGATTGCACACCCAAAATGATGTATTGGCGTTCCCCAGGAAGTACAAAGTGAAGTCGTTCGCGAGCTTGTGACTTTACATAATCTGGATCTCGCCAACGTTGTAATTCTGCCCGCGCTTCTTCTAGCTTTTTCTTATTAGATTCAACATCAGCTTGGAGGGCGCTGATTTGGGCGCGCTGGGCAAAGTAATGTTGCGTTGGAGGTGCAAGGGTTACTGCTACCGCAAAGAGAACAATAAAGAGAATGAGTAACCGCGTTGAGATTCCGCGCTTTGCAGCAAAGCCTTCAAGTGCTTTTCGAAGCGAGATTTTCTTCCGCTTCATAGCCACTCCTTAAAGTTTTTTAGCGAGCAGAAAAGCGTGGAAATGCTTCGCGACCCGCGTACTTTGCTTGTGAACCGAGTTCTTCTTCGATCCGTAGTAACTGATTGTACTTAGCAACGCGTTCACTTCTGGCAGGTGCACCTGTTTTAATCTGGCCACAGAGAGCAGCAACGGCAAGATCAGCGATAGTTGTATCTTCAGTTTCACCAGAACGGTGGCTCATCATCGAGCGATAACCAGCCTTGTGAGCCATCGCTACCGCATCAAGAGTTTCAGTGAGAGTTCCAATCTGATTCACTTTTACGAGCAGCGCATTAGCTGTCTTTGATTCGATACCGCGAGCTAGTCGAGTTGGGTTTGTGACAAATAGATCATCGCCCACGAGTTGAACTTTGTTACCAAGTTCTGTGGTGATGGCGTTCCAACCATCCCAATCATCTTCCGACAGCGGATCTTCGATCGAAACGAGTGGATATGACTCCACTAATCCCTTGTAATAAGCGATCATCTCGGCGGCAGTTAATGAGGAGCCTTCAAAGTCATATGAGCCATCCTTATAAAACTCTGTTGCAGCCACATCCATCGCAAGTGCAATCTCATTCCCGACTTTGAAGCCAGCTTTTTCAATCGCTTCGATGATGAGGTCGAGGGCAGCACGGTTGCTCTCGAGATTTGGAGCAAATCCACCTTCATCACCAATACTTGTGGCAAGTCCGCGTTTCTTAAGAACTGATTTTAAATTGTGATAAATCTCTGCGCCCCAACGAAGCGCTTCTTTAAAGGTTGGTGCGCCAATCGGCGCAATCATAAATTCTTGAATATCAACATTGGTATCTGCGTGGGCGCCACCATTAAGAATATTCATCATAGGAACTGGCAGAAGATTCGCCGATGGGCCACCAATAAATGTGTAGAACGGGAGTTTCTTGGATTGTGCTCCAGCTTTTGCAACTGCGAGTGAGACTCCAAGAATTGCGTTAGCACCAAGCGAAGATTTATTCACGGTGGCATCAAGTTCAATCATCTTCTGGTCGAGAGCGCGTTGGTCAAGTGCATCAAGGCCAAGAACTGCGGGAGCGATCTTTGTGGTGACGTTTTCTACGGCGTGAGCTACGCCTTTGCCGAGATAGCGCGCCCCTCCATCTCGTAGCTCTGCAGCTTCAAAAGCTCCGGTTGATGCACCACTTGGAACAGCAGCGCGTGCAAAGGAGCCATCGTGAAGAGTTACATCTACTTCAACTGTGGGGTTGCCGCGGGAATCAAGAATCTCGCGCGCGCGAATTGATGTGATTGAGGTTGAGTTAGTCACGGGCGCGGAGTCTAGCGTGATTCTTCTCGTGTCATAGCATCACGAAACTCCAGCGCAGCTTTGCGCAGCGCTATCTCGGGATCGAGTCCATGTTCTACTGCCCAAGAAATAAGTGAGAGTAATTCACGGCCTAGGGATGCTTCATCAATGGGTATCTCACGATTTGAAATCTCTGGAGTAGAGAGGTGATTTTTCTGGGCGCGATAAATCAATTTAGTTGCAAGTGGAAGTGCCGGTTGTCCTGTTGGGACGCCGTCATGCGCAAGGGCTCGCCCTTTTTCTTCGCGTTTGATGCGCTCCCAATTTTCAAGGACATCAGCGCTGGAATCTACTTTCACATCGGAAAAGACATGTGGATGACGTGAGATCAATTTATCGGCTACTGCTTTTGCTACATCATCAACAGTGAAGGGATCTTTTCCATCTTCTTCTGCAATTCTGGAGTGAAAGTAAACTTGCAGGAGAATATCTCCGAGCTCTTCACGCATATCCTGGCGATTCCCAGATTCGACGGATTCAATGAATTCGTAGGACTCTTCAAGTAAGTACTTAAGCAGCGATTCATGGGTCTGTTCTGCATCCCAAGGACATCCGCCCGGCGAACGAAGTTTGTTCATTACCTCTGCGAGGCGGATGAGATTTTCGTACGCCATAACAACCTTTACTTATCGGTTACTGCATCACCTGCAGGTTCAGCCGCCACAACGGTAAGAGTCTTAGCATCCCAAGTTCCGTATCGAGGGTTTACTGTCACTTTGAGCGCATTAGCTTTCTCGGTGACAAGAGCCTGGATTTTTTCATTTACTGAAGCTTCATCCGCTCCAGCTGCAGTCTCTTTCTCACTGATCTTGCGGAGGACTAAATCGCGACGGAGAACATCATCAAGGCCTGACGAAGGAATTGATGCATTCACCAACACGCTTGGCAGATTCGCCTCGCCACCAATATTTGCAAAGATTTGAGCCTTGTATGACTCGAGTTCTGATGTAGTTATTTCAATCTTCTGATCTTTTGCAAGTTCTGCGATGATGACATTGGAAATCATGTACGAGAGTTGGGAACGAGTGAGCGCTTCGCCGCTCTCAAGTTGCATCTGTGAAGTATCAACGCCATTTCGTTCAGCAAGAATCAGGTCAACTTGAGTTTGTAATTCCTTGAGCGCAATCTCAGATTCCCCAATAGTTGCTGCCGAATTCGCTTGAGAGCAACCCGCCAAAAAGAAGGTTGCGATGGCGAGGCCAAGAGCTAGAAATTTCTTCACTACAACTCACTTTCGTTGGGGGCGCTCAAGAAGAGTCTCTGCCAGCTCAATCGCCCAATCAAGGAGAGAAGTATCCACTATTTCCTCATCGCGCTCCCCCGCGCCTGACTCCCACGCTGCGCTCTGGGGGCGCGCAATCATGACTACTTTGGTTACTGACTTCACAATAGAACCCGGATAGAGGCGTTGAATCTTCATCTCCAGAGATTCTGTTGGTGCAAGAGGAGCAACTTTCACATACTTACCTTGCACTGCAAAGTCTGTGATGCCGCGAGATTTCACAAAAGTACGAAGTTTTGCAACTCTGATGAGTCGTTCTGCTGCTTTGGGAAGTGGTCCGAAACGATCGACTAGCTCGTCGCGAATTGCATCAATCTGCTCATCATCTTTCGAATCTGCAAGCCTGCGATAGAGATCGAGGCGTAATCGATCTGCTGGAACATAATCTGGAGAGAGATGTGCAGTGATGGGAAGTTCGACTTTGCATTCCAAGCTCTCTTCGGTGCCTTCAATAAAGCCCCGTTTATATTCGTTGACTGCATCTCCAACCATGCGCATATATAAATCAAAGCCAACATCTGCGATATGACCTGATTGTTCGCCACCCAGAAGATTGCCAGCTCCACGAATCTCTAAATCTTTCAATGCAACTTGCATTCCAGCACCAAGTTCAGTGTTCTTTGCAATGGTAGTTAGGCTATCGAGGGCGAGTTCACTCAACGGTTTATCTGCAGGATAAAGAAAGTAGGCATATGCCCGCTCACGACTACGTCCGACACGTCCGCGAAGTTGGTGGAGTTGTGAGAGTCCAAATACATCTGCTCGCTCCACAATTAAGGTGTTGGCATTTGCAACATCAATTCCATTTTCAACGATTGTGGTACAGACCAAGACATCGAATTCGCGATTCCAGAAAGCGATCACCACCTGCTCTAAAGCGTTCTCATTCATCTGGCCATGGGCGATAGCAACTCTTGCTTCCGGCACGAGGCGTCGAATGCGTGCTGCAGCCTCATCAATTGATTCAACTCTGTTGTGAATATAGAAGACTTGTCCATCGCGAAGTAGTTCACGATGAATCGCGGCTGTCACTTGTTTATCGTCATATGCGCCAACATAGGTAAGGACCGGGTGGCGTTCTTCCGGGGGCGTTGCAATGGTGGACATCTCGCGGATGCCTGTAATCGCCATCTCTAAAGTACGAGGAATAGGCGTAGCTGACATCGCTAATACATCAACGCTGGCACGGAGTTTCTTCAACTTCTCCTTATGTTCAACACCAAAGCGCTGCTCTTCATCAACAATGATGAGCCCTAAATCTCTGAAGCTAATGTCCTCTGAGAGCAAGCGGTGGGTTCCTATGACCACATCTACAGTTCCTGTTGCCAATCCGGTTAATGCCTCATTGATCTCCTTCGTTGAATTAAAGCGAGAGAGAGATGCGACTTTGATGGGGAAACCTGTGTATCGCTCAGTAAACGTAGCAAAGTGCTGTTGCGCAAGAAGAGTTGTGGGAACTAAGACAGCTACTTGCTTTCCATCTTGCACTGCCTTAAATGCAGCTCGTATTGCAATCTCAGTCTTGCCATATCCGACATCTCCACAGACGATGCGATCCATGGGATACGGACGCTCCATATCCGCCTTTACTTCATTAATTGTCACAAGTTGATCTGGAGTTTCTACATAGGAAAAGGAGTCTTCAAGTTCTCGCTGCCACGTTGTATCTGGTGAGAAGGCAAAGCCTGGTGAACTTGTTCGCGCCGCATAAAGTCGTATCAACTCTCCAGCAATCTCCTTAACCGCTTTCTTAGCGCGAGACTTGGCTTTGATCCAATCTCCACCACCAATGCGATGGAGAGCGGGAGTTTCCCCACCGACATATCGTGTTATCTGCTCTAGCGCATCAGTTGGAACATAGATTCGATCTGCAGGTTGACCTCGTTTTGATGCGGCATATTCGATAACTAAATACTCTCGCGAAGCACCGCCGACATTTCTTTGAACTAATTCAATATAACGACCAACTCCATGTTGCTCATGCACGACATAGTCGCCACTCTTTAACTCCAGCGGATCAATAGTTCTTTTTCGTCTTGAGGGCATACGCGTAGCAGCGGTGCGGGCATCATGGCTGCCAGTAATCTCAGATTCAGTGATGAAAAGAGCTTTGCTTACTTCATCTTCAAACCCTTGATGTAACTGAGAGGTAATCAAATACACCGAACCGCGTACGGGCTGGGTATCTAAGTTCTCCTTTAACACCGCAGGAATATCGGCGTCGCTCAATATGTCGCGATATCGTTCAAGAAGTCCATGTCCAGCGAGTGAAATCACAACAAGGTAACCTGCAGAGAGTTTTGCTTTGATTTCACTAATGAGTCGTTCCACATTATTTTTGAATGGTTCTATCTCTTTAAACTGCGTAATCTCAGGATCATCCTCATAGCCAAACAAATCAAAGTTGCGCCATGAAATACCTTTTCCTTCCGCGACTTCACGCAAAGTCGCAAGATCTGCAAAAGCCCCCGCCTGTAGCTCCTCTCGTAACGGCGCGAGTTTTCTTCCCTCGGCTTTATCGCTGGTGAGCGCAACGTTTGACCAAGCCGCTTCGAGAAATTCTTGATTGGTGGTGATGAGATCGATAACACGAGATTTGATTCTCTCGCTTTCCAAGATCACAACCGAGAAATTGTTGGGGAGAAAATCAATCAGTGTTTTCATTTCAGGATGGAGTACCGCAGCCAAAGACTCAATTCCATCCACATAGATTCCAGATTCAATTTTGGAGCACATTTCGCGGAGTTCCAGATATTGCGATTTCAATTCACCGGCTCGTGCTTGAACTTCCTGTGTAATGAGAATCTCTTTACAAGGAATGAGGGTAAGTGCGCCAACGACAGGAGCAAAGGTTCTCTGATCGCTAATTTCGAAGTACTTCATATCTTCAATCTCATCACCGAAGAACTCAATTCGTACCGGATGCTGGGCTAGAGGAGGAAATACATCGATGATTCCACCCCGAACTGCAAAATCCCCGCGCCGTTCTACGAGATCGACTCTGGAATAAGCGCGCAACGAAAGCTCTCGTAATAGCGCTGCAAAATTGAACTCATTTCCAATCTCAAGATTGAGAAGAGGGGTTGTTGTAATCGAAGAGATAATGGGCTGAACAAGTGCGCGTGCTGTGGAGACAACAACTTTTGCGCTTTCTAAATGAAGCAAAGTGTGAATGCGCTTGGCAACAGTGTCGCTATTGGGACTTAGTCGCTCGTGCGGCAGCGTTTCCCACGCCGGGAATTCCATTACTCCTTCGATGAACTCGGAGATTTCCGCAACCAGATCTGCGGCTCGTTTGCTGGAATGAGCCACAAGAAGTATCGGCTGGTGTGTTGATTGCTCTGCAATAAGAAATGGGATGGCTGCGCTAGTTGAGATCACAGATTCATGATTGGAATTGAGAATTTCTGTTGTTGTTTCAGATAGCGAGATAAGTCCGCGCAACTTGGCTTTCATGACTTACCCCTTTCTTTTTAGTGGCGCTGCGCACAGCGCGAAAACAACGCCGATTAGCCCCTTTCTTAAAAGCAGGGGGCTGCTAACAAGATAAGGGGCTTTTTGGAAATCGTGGCGTAATACTAGCGTGCCATTATTAGCCCATGTCCGCTCTCTCTCCGCAGCAAGACAATGCTGAGCTGCGCAGCGATGTGCGACGTCTTGGAGAACTACTAGGTCAATCCTTAGCAAGGCAAGATGGCGAAGCGCTACTCAATCTCGTTGAGTTAGTTCGTAAGTCGGTACGCGAAGGCAGCGGTGAGGATCTGCTGAATTCAATTTCAACGGCAGACTCAGTAAAGCTCGTGCGCGCCTTTAATGTTTATTTCAATCTTGCCAATGTGGCCGAACAAGTTCATCGCTCTCGTGTTCTAGCGCAAGAGCGAATTAATGGAGGTTCATGGCTTACACGCGCAGTTGATCATATTCTCGAGGCAAAAAAATCAGGGCATTCAATCTCCGATGCAGATTTGAAGAAATGGTTAGAGAATTTTGAAGTTCGACCGGTCTTTACTGCACATCCCACAGAGGCTGCGCGACGTTCGGTGCTCAGTAAGTTATCAACTATTTCGGAGTTACTTGATGATCCAGTTAGCCCGACTCGTGACCGACGCCTTGCTGAGGCCGTCGATCTGCTCTGGCAGACAGATGAATTAAGACTAGGTAGACCAGAACCGCTCGATGAAGCGATTAACGCGCTTTATTATCTTGATGATCTTTTCCGCCTCACTATTCCTGAAGTTCTCGATGACTTCTCTCGTGAGCTTTCGCGACTTGGAATAAAGCTCGCACCCACGGCAACTCCCCTCACGTTTGGTTCGTGGATTGGTGGGGATCGTGATGGAAACCCCAACATCACCCCTGAAATCACAAAACAAGCAATCGTTCTTCAGATGGGCCATGCCATTCGTGTCACCTTAGAAGCACTTGATGAACTTCGTCAGGCGCTCTCGGTTTCGACAAAGCTCGCCGGAACTTCGGAACCCCTTCTGCAATCTGTAGCAAAAGATTTGGAGTTGTTGCCCGAGATTGAGCCTCGATTCAAGCGAATCAACGTGGAGGAACCTTATCGACTGAAGGCCACAGCGATTCGTCATCGCTTATTGCTGACTCGCGATCGCCATAACAATGGAACTGCCCACGAACCAGGTAGAGATTATGCAAATACCGAGGAACTCCTCAACGATTTAATGCTGATGTATCACTCATTGCTGGCAAATCGTGGAGAGTTGATTGCTCATGGATTACTTGAACGAACGATTCGAACTGTGGCTGCTTTTGGCGTTACTCATGCAACGATGGATGTTCGAGAGCATTCAGGCGCCCACCAACGTGTGATTGAAGCCCTCTTCCCAGAGCAGAATTACAGTTCATTTACATCAGAGCAAAAATGTGAGTTTCTTACTGCTCAACTGAATGATGGAAATCGTGACGCAAGTTCTTTGGATGATGTGAATTCCAAGACATTACGTACTTTTTCTGCGATCCAAGAACTGCAAGATAATTTCGACCCTACTGTCGTAGAGACGTACATCATCTCCATGACCAAAGGTCCAGAAGATGTATTGGCCGCCGCATATTTGGCAAAAGAAGCTGGACTTATTGATGTAAGTAAAGGGGTTGCGCGCGTTGATGTGGCTCCGCTTCTTGAAACTGTTGCTGAGTTACGAACGGCTGGCGAGATTCTGGAACGATTGCTTGCCAATCCAACCT
>JAPOJL010000015.1 GCA_029978425.1 Actinomycetota bacterium | reverse complement strand
GCAGCAGTAGCCCAGCTTCTTCACCAAGGCCTTGATCCGAGAAATCATCTTGTGATTGTTACCGATCCAGACTCTCCTCTAGATAAGGAATCGCGCGCTGCGGGTCTTCGAGTTATTAGCGCTGATCCCAATGTTGGTGGACGATTTAGTGCGCTCAGCGCATTTGGACTTACCCCAGCTGCGTTGATAGGAGTTGATGTTTCAGTCTTAATCGATGATGCCTACGAAGCTGCTCAAACTTTTCTTCTGCCTAATTCGACGGTGGTGAGCGTTGCTGCAACTCTCGCGGAGCCCACATTTGCTTACACAGGATTCTGTGATGCTGGTTCGACGCTACCCGGATTGAGCGATTGGATTGAGCAACTCATCGCTGAGTCGACAGGCAAAGATGAGAAGGGCGTTCTTCCGATTGTTACTTCATCACCTAAGAGTGAGATATTTCCGGTTATTACTTTTGATGAGCAAGGCGAGATTGCTGTCATTGGTTCACTTGGCGAACAATTTATTTTCTGGGAGTGGGTCACAGCCCTTCTCGGCTACTTAATGCAAGTTGATCCTTTTAATCAACCAAACGTGACAGAGGCAAAAGAAAAGACTGGCGCGCTTCTTGAACGCTGGAAGGGAAAGGGAGTTCAAAATCCTGAGCCAGCCTTTGAAACCAGCGCTATTACTGTGTTCTCTGATTCGAAGGCGCAGTCGTTGACTGATTATTTACATAGTGCAATATCTCATCACAATGGTTACATCGCGCTGATGGCATACCTTCATCGCGGGGTCGATGACGATGTGAAGCAATTACAAGAACTTTTAGAGAAAGCAGGAAAGAAACCCGTAACCTTTGGATGGGGTCCACGCTTCTTGCATTCCACAGGACAGTTCCATAAAGGTGGACCAAAAGTTGGTTCCTTTATCCAGATCACAGGCGCAACAAATGTCCGATGGCCCATTCATGGACGTGACTATGGTTTTGAAGTACTTGTCATGGCACAAGCGCTCGGCGATAACGAGGCCCTCGCAGCGCGCAACTACCCCTTAGTGAGATTTCACTTAAAAGAACGGAGCGCGGGAATTAAAGAATTAATTGCCGCGGCAAAAGAACTTTAGTCTTCGTCTTCCCCGCGGTGTTTCTTCAAAGCCGCTTCTAAAATCTTCTTTGCTTCAGCTTCAGTACGTCGCTCTTTCACGTATGCCAAGTGGGTTTTGTAAGGCTCGTTCTTGATTGGCGAAGGAGGGTTGTTCTTGTCGCGACCAGCTGGGAATCCACATCGTGGGCAATCCCATTCATCAGGAACCACAACAGTTCCATCTTCGGCAAATGATGGTTTGGTTTCATGGCCATTGAGGCACCAATAAGAAACTCTAAAGCGTGCAATTGCCTCGCCGCGTTCGGCTTCGCCCATGGGGCCAGCGCCGACACGGGAGCCACGGATTGCGCTTCCACCTGCCATGAATTTCTCCTTTGAGTTTTCGTTAAATGCGTGCGATAAGAATTATTTAAGAACTAGACCAAGAGCGATAATTGATGCAAACCAGATACCGCCAACCACGATAGTGATGCGATCGAGATTCTTCTCTACAACTGATGAGCCGCCGTATGTGGATGACATTCCACCGCCAAAGAGATCAGAGAGGCCGCTGCCTTTACCTTTATGAAGCAGAACCAGCAGGATCATCAAGATGCTGGTGAGAACCAGCAGGATTGAGAGCGCTAAAGCCACGAATAACTCCTTGGGACGTTGTGAGAGGGGAATACTACCGAAAGAGGGCGCTAGCTACCGCATCCGCCCTGCAGGTGAGCCTAGAGAACGCGATGGAACTTACAGATTCGGGCGAATTCTTCTGGATCAAGGCTTGCACCTCCGACGAGAGCGCCATCAACATCGGGCTGTTTCATAATGTCGACGATATTTGCAGATTTCACCGAACCTCCATACAGAATACGTGCATTTTCTGCGATTTCATCGCTGCCAATTTTCCCAATCTCTTTGCGGATTGCAGCGCAAACTTCTTGAGCATCCTCTGGAGTAGCAGTCTTTCCTGTTCCGATGGCCCAGACTGGTTCATAAGCAAAGACAATTTTCTTCAACTCAGGTTTATGAAAACCTTTGAGCCCTTCGCGGACTTGATTGAGGACATGTTCGACATGGGTACCAGCTTCACGAATCGCAAGTTCCTCACCAATGCAGAAAATTGGGGTCATCTCATTATCGAGCACTGCACGAATTTTCTTATTAACTAACGCATCATCTTCTTTATGAATGGCACGTCGCTCTGAGTGTCCTACGACGACATACGAGCAATCTAACTTCTTCAACATGGAGCCGGAGATATCGCCAGTGAAAGCTCCAGATTTTTCGGGAGAGATATCTTGAGCGCCGTAGTTAAGTTTCAGTCGGTCGCCATCAACCAGAGTTTGAACCGAACGAAGATCTGTGAACGGTGGAAGTACGACAACGTCAACTGCATCGAAGTCACGCTCTTCGAGCGAATAAGCAAGTTTTTGAGTTACAGCGATAGCCTCAAGATGATTGAGATTCATCTTCCAATTTCCAGCAATGAGCGGACGGCGTGACATCAGTTCTCCTAGATTCGAGTTCTTATCTTAAGGCCGTTAAGCCAGGAAGTTCTTTACCTTCAAGGTATTCCAGCGATGCTCCCCCGCCAGTTGAGATATAACCAAATTGCGAATCGTTGAATCCCAGCGCTCGGACAGCAGCAGCGGAATCTCAACCGCCCACAACCGATAGGCCAGAAACTTCTGTAAGGGCTTGAGCCACTACCTTTGTACCAGCTGCAAAATGTGAGAATTCAAAGACTCCCATTGGTCCATTCCAGAAAACCGTCTTGCACTCTTTGATGGCAGCGGCAAAAGCGCGCGCGCTTTCGGGTCCGATATCTAGCCCCATCTGATTACTTGGAATCGAATCTGCGCTAACAACGCTCGGTGATTCATTTGCAAAAGCCGGTGCAACAACAATATCTGTGGGAAGCAGGACTTTAACGCCAAGCTTCTCGGCGCGAGAGAGTAAATCCTTTACAAGTGGAATGGAGTCCGCCTCAACAAGTGAGGTTCCAATCTCTTTGCCTTGAGCGGCAAGGAAAGTGAAGAGCATTCCCCCGCCAATTGCCAACATATTTACTTTATCGAGCAAGTTAGTAATGACACCGATCTTGTCAGAAACTTTTGCGCCACCGAGCACAACTCCATACGGACGTTCGGGAGACTCGGTGAGTCGACGTAGAACATCAACTTCTGCAGCAATCAATTTGCCAGCCGCATGTGGAAGCGAGAGAGCCGCTTCATAAACAGAGGCGTGTTTGCGATGCACAGCGCCAAAGCCATCTCCTACATACACATCGGCATAAGAGGCGAGTTTTTTAGCCATCGCTTCTCGCTCTGAGCCATCTTTACTGGTTTCGGCTGCTTCGTAGCGAACATTCTCAAGCAGAACTACTCCGCCGCTCTTAAGTGAAGCAACAGCCGAATCTGCCGATGAGCCTATGGTGTCGGTTGCAAAGGCAACTTCTTTTCCGAGTAACTCACCGAGCCGCTTCGCAATCGGAGCTAACGAGAGTTCAGGCTTTCGCTCACCTTTTGGCCTGCCGAGATGGGCAGCGATAACAAGTGATGCACCACCTTCGAGAAGTGCGTTAATTGTGGGAAGTGATGCGCGAATTCGACCATCATCTGTAATGACGCGATCTGATCCTTCACCTTTGAGCGGTACGTTGAGATCGCATCGGAGTAGAACTCGCTTACCTCGAAAGTCGAGTGAGGAAAGCTCCTTAACTGCAGCTGAAATCAAAGGCTCTTCCCAATAAATTTCATGAGGTCAACAAGGCGGTTGGAGTAACCCCATTCATTGTCATACCAGCCAGCAACTTTTGCTTGGTTTCCTATAACTTTTGTGATTCCCCCATCAAAGATACATGAGTGTGAATCAGTCACGATATCGGTAGAGACAATGGGATCTTCTGTGTAATAGAGAATTCCCTTGAGTGGGCCTTCTGCAGCCTTCTTCATCGCTGCATTGATTTCTGCAGCGGTTGTTTCCTTTGCAAGTTCAACGGTCAAGTCGGTGACTGAACCGGTTGGGACGGGAACGCGAAGAGCGTAACCATCGAGTTTGCCCTTCAACTCAGGCAGTACCAGGCCGATTGCTTTAGCAGCGCCCGTTGAGGTTGGGATGATGTTTGTTGCGGCAGCACGTGCGCGGCGGAGATCCTTATGTGGGAAATCAAGAATGACCTGGTCGTTGGTGTAGGCGTGCACAGTTGTCATGAAGCCGCGGACAATGCCGAAGTTTTCATGAAGCACTTTTGCCATCGGAGCAAGACAGTTGGTGGTACACGAAGCGTTGGAGATGATGTTGTGCTTTGCAGGGTCATAGGCAGAGTCATTAACGCCTAGAACGAGAGTCACATCTTCATCGGTGGCTGGCGCTGAAATCACTACTTTCTTCGCTCCGCCCACCATATGTTTTGCTGCGTCAGATGCCTTGGTGAAGCGACCAGTCGATTCAATAACAATATCTGCTCCGACCGATCCCCATGGAAGCGCTGCAGGGTCCTTCTCTGCAAAGACGCGGAAGGTTTTGTTACCTACAGTTATGGAGTTCTCGTTATGGGTTACTGGAAGGTTAAGGCGACCCAAGATGGAGTCATACTTCAAAAGGTGAGCGAGAGTCTCGATATCGGTGAGATCGTTGACTGCAACAATCTCAACATCTGCATTTGATGCTAATGCCGCACGGAAGAAGTTACGTCCGATACGACCAAAACCATTAATTCCAACCTTCACCACAATAACCACGCTCCATACGGCACACAGAAAAATGCGCGCCATTCGATATCTTGAGAAATATTGCCACGACCTTGTGGACTTGGTGGAATCTTATCAGTGAATATATACAGTAAGGCGAATCGAGCGCTTCGTTAATTGAGAAGATCGGGCGAGAGCCCCGCTTCAGTATCAGGAATTCCGAGATCTGATGCCCGCTTATCTGCCATTGCGAGAAGGCGGCGAATACGGCCTGCGATTGCATCCTTGGTCATAGGTGGAGATGAGAGTGAGCCAAGCTCTTCCAAACTCGCTTGGCCATGAGTGATACGAAGTTGTCCCGCTTCGCGAAGATGATCAGGAATATCGTCACCAAGAATTTCCATTGCGCGTTGTACGCGCGCTGATGCTGCGACAGCTGCACGTGCAGAACGTCGAAGATTTGCATCATCAAAATTTGCTAGTCGATTTGCAGTAGCGCGAACTTCGCGACGCATCCTTCGCTCTTCCCAGGCCATCACACTTTCATGTGCGCCAAGTCTTGTGAGTAACACTCCGATTGCATCTCCATCGCGAATGACAACGCGATCCACTCCACGAACTTCGCGAGCCTTTGCAGTGATTCCAAGTCGTCGTGCAGCGCCAACAAGAGCAAGTGCTGCTTCGGGGCCAGGACAGGTAATTTCCAGAGCAGATGATCGACCTGGTTCTGTGAGTGAACCATGAGCAAGAAAAGCGCCGCGCCATGCCGATTCAGCATCACAGATCCCTGCAGAGACAACTTGAGGTGGAAGTCCGCGAACAGGTCGTCCATGTGAATCAACAAGTCCTGTTTGGCGGGCAAGTGCATCGCCATCTTTGATAACGCGAACTAGATAACGGCTACCTTTTCGCAATCCCCCAGCGCTGATAACAGCGAGGTCAGAATCGTGGCCATACACATCAGCAATATCTTTTCTAATCCGTCGAGCAGCTTGAGCGGTATCGAGTTCAATCTCCACCATGATCTTGCCGGCTGAGATGTGGAGGCCGCCTGCAAAACGCAGGATTGCCGAGACTTCAGCCTTGCGGCAACATGGTTTGGAGACAGAGAGGCGACTAAGTTCGTCTTTAACTGACGCGGTCATTGCCATGAGGATTATCTAAGCATCTCTCATTGGAAAATGTGGCTGAAAGCAGAAAATAATTTCTCGGAATCATGGTGATTACTTCCGGGATGTGATGCGAGATCGGCCACAATAACGCGTCCTCCCATGCCAGAAACAAGTTGTTCTAGCTCGCTCAATACATCAGATTGTGAGGCTACTGCGCTATCGACTAGCGCAATATCACAGGCCAAATCAGGAGCAAAACTTCGAAGTACGTGAAGATGGTCTGCGGGGGAACTTCCTGCTAATTCATCGCCTTTCATATGGGGCGCAGCATCGAGATTAAGAATGATGACCTTTGTGGCGCGAGACTCAACGATTGCCTTGCGCTGTTGCGCTACAAGTACATGTGGTAGAACGCTGGAGAACCATGAACCAGGGCCAAAAGTTATGTAATCGGCGTTCGCAATAGCAGCAAGACCTTCGTGTGTCGGAGTGGGATTTTCTGGAATTAAACGGAGATTTTCCAAACTTCCTTTTGCCACTGCCACTTCTTTCTGGCCACGAACAACATGGGTTCCCTCCCATGTCTTAAATACACCTTCTATATCAAGCGGTTCCAACGCCATCGGCAGAACGCGTCCCACAACTTTCAAAAGTGCGCCCACTCGATCCAGACCTTGAACTGGATCTTCATCGCGATCCCAGAGCGCAGTCAAAAGTAAATTTCCTAGCGCATGACCATTAAGTTCTCCCGACGAAGTAAATCGATATTGCATAATCTCAGCCCAGCTACGTCCCCATTCATCATCAGCGCAGAGCGCAGCAAGGGCCATTCGAAGATCGCCCGGCGGAAGGGAATGAAATTCTTCTCGAAGTCTTCCACTGGATCCACCATTATCTGCAACGGTGACAATCGCAGTGAGATTGGTGGTGAGTTTCCGAAGCGATCTTAAAGTAGCGGCTAATCCATGCCCGCCACCTAAAGCGACGACGCGTGGTCCGCTCAACGTTCACGACCTAGATCTCGATGTATGGCGTGAGCCGACACAAAATGTTCAGTATCGAGTTTGGAGCCATTGATGCGTGAAGCAAGTTCCTCAGCGATAGCAACGCTGCGATGCTTTCCTCCAGTGCAACCTATCGCAAGAGTGATGAATTTCTTTCCCTCGCGGAAATATCCCTGGCCAATGCTCTGGAAGAGAGCGACATAGCGATCAAGAAATTCCCCAACATTCTCAGCTCCCAAAACCGCAGCGCTGACATCTTTATCTAAACCATTCTTTGGTCGAAGTTCAGGGTTCCAATGTGGATTTGGGATAAACCTGCAATCCATCACTAAATCGGCATCAACAGGAAGCCCAAACTTGTAACCAAAAGAGAGAATATTTACTTTGAGAGAAGCTGATGTATCCGTAGAGAAGAGTTCGGCTATCTTCTTCTCGAGTTGGTGAACATTGAGTTGTGAAGAGTCGACAACTAGGTCAGCCCCAGAGCGTAACTCTCGTAACTTCTCTCGCTCACGATCAATTCCATCAACGATCCGGTCATTTCCTTGAAGAGGGTGAGGGCGACGAGATGACTCAAAGCGCCTGACAAGAACATCATCAGCAGCGTCAACAAAGATAATCTTCCGAGAAATACCCCGTTCCGCAAGCTCAGCAAGTGAACGATTGAGATCGTCGAAAAATTGGCGCCCTCGAACATCAATCACAACAGCGATGGAGTCCGCGGAGCGCTCTGTCATATCAAAAACAGAGAGAAGGAGCGATGGAGGAAGATTGTCGATCACATACCAACCATGATCTTCCATCGCATGCGCTACTGTCGATCGACCCGCGCCGCTCATTCCAGTGATGACGACAATTTCACGGTTCATGCGGTAATCATCCTCGCCATGTCAAGCATTGCAAAAATCAAGCATTCTCGATGATTTCTCCCGTTGCGGTATCAACCGAATACTGAACTTCACTGGCTGCTATAGCGCTGACGATGCTTTCTGCGCTCTTGGGACCTATGCCCGGGACTGCAGCAATCTCATTATTTGTGGCTTTCTTGAGCGCTGCGACTGAACCGAAGTGGTCAAGAAGTGCTTGTCGCCTGACCTCACCTAGATGTGGAATTTCATCAAGGAGAGATTCCAACATCAAGCGTGAACGCTTGGAGCGATGGAAAGTGATGGCAAATCGATGCGCCTCATCACGGATCCGCTGCACAAGATAAAGCGCCTCGCTGTGTCGCGGCAAAATAACGGGATAGCTCTGATCGGGGAACCAAATCTCTTCTAATCTCTTCGCCAAACCTACAAGGGCGATATCAGTAACACCCAGCTCTGCAAAAGCTCGCGCTGCAGCATTAACTTGACCGCGTCCGCCATCAACAATGACTAATTGCGGTGGATATGCAAACTTAGGCTTCTCACCACCACTCATCTCGATCTCAACTAAATCCAAATCTTTCTCCGCGAGATATCTCTTAAAGCGTCGCGTAATCACATGATGCATGGCGCGAGTATCGTCAAATTTCTCTTTATCATCGATTCCAAAGCGACGGTATTCGCTCTTCTTAGCCTGGCCATCTTCGAATACAACCATCGATGCCACGACAGAAGTACCTTGAATGTTGGAAATATCAAAACATTCGATGCGTAGCGGAAGTTCATCTAAGTTGAGAGCGCTCGCTAAATCCTCTAATGCTCGCCCACTTACGCCTGCATCATTTGCCCGCTTGCTCAAGAATTGTACGAGCGCATGATGCGCATTCCTTTTTACTGTATCGAGCAATTCACTCTTCTCGCCTCTTTCCGGACGACGAATCGTGACCTTCTTTCCAAAACGCTCCGAGAGAAACTCAGCGAAGGAGTCTTCCGCAACATCCTGATTGACCAAGATTTCCTTCGCAGGATCAAATTCAAGATATATCTGGTTCAGAGTCGCATCCAAGAGTGAGGTCTCTTCTGGCAAATTCGCAAGATCAATCATCCAAGATTTGGAACCAATTACTCTTCCGGAACGTACTCGAAATATTGAGGCTGAAGCATGGGTAATGTCTTGGTGAAGCGCAATGAAGTCAGCGGATATGGAATCTGAAATTGCAGCATCTGTTGATTCACTGGCGCGTTCTAGCGCTGCTAATTGATCGCGCAATTTTCCAGCTCGTTCAAACTCTTCTGCTGCCGCTGCGCTCTCCATCTCAGCGCGCAACTCTCCGGTTATATCGGCGTTTCCATCTGACATAAAGTCTTCAAGTCGCTTAGCCAGCGCACGATGATCGTCGGCCGAGATTCGATCGACACATGGCGCTGCACACTTACCAATATCGCCGAGCAAACATGGCCTTTTAATGCGAGCAGCGCGTTCGAAGTTGCTGTTGGAACAGGAGCGCACTGGAAAGAGTTTGAGTAGTACATCAAAGGTCGAGCGCAGCGCCCAAGCGTGAGCGAAGGGACCGAAGTACTTCACTCCTTTACGTTTTGCGCGGCGGGTAATCAGTAACCGCGGGAACTCTTCATCCATCGTGAGCGCAAGATAGGGATAGGACTTATCGTCTTTGAACTGCACATTGAACGCTGGGTTCTCCTCTTTAATCCAGGTGAACTCCAGCTGTAAGGCTTCAACTTCTGTTCGCACCACGGTCCAATCGACGCGATTAGCGGCATGGATCATTCGATAGGTCTTCTCCCCCACATTCTTTTGAAAATATGAGTTAAGACGATTCTTAAGGGAGCGCGCTTTGCCTACATAAACAACTTCATTCTTCTCATTGAAAAAACGATAAACACCTGGTTCATCTGGAATGTTGCTAGGGCGATACGAAAGTGGATCTGCCATATCTACTTCTTTAGCGATTCCGCCAGGAACTTTCCGGTATAGCTGTTCTTTACTTTTGCGACACTTTCTGGCGTTCCTTCGGCAACGAGAGTTCCACCGCCAGAACCACCTTCAGGCCCTAAATCAAGGAGCCAATCTGCACACTTAATAACATCCATATTGTGTTCGATAACGACGACGGTGTTGCCCGTATCCACCAATCTCTGCAGAACAGCCAAGAGTTTTCTTACATCTTCAAAGTGAAGTCCAGTTGTGGGTTCATCGAGAACATAAATGGTGCGGCCTGTGGAACGACGTTGCAGTTCGGTCGCCAGTTTGACGCGCTGCGCCTCTCCACCTGAAAGCGTGGGTGCGGATTGTCCAAGACGAACATAGCCCAGTCCAACATCGCAGAGCGTCTTGAGATAGCGATGAATTGCAGGAATCGATTCAAAGAAATCTGTAGCTTTTTCAATCGGCATATCAAGAACTTCAGCGATGGTCTTGCCTTTGTAGTGGACCTCAAGCGTTTCGCGGTTATATCGCGCTCCATGACAGACTTCGCATGGAACATACACATCAGGCAAGAAGTTCATCTCGATGGTGATGGTTCCATCACCTGCACAGTTCTCGCACCGACCACCTTTCACGTTAAATGAGAACCGGCCTTGCTGGTAGCCGCGCACTTTTGCTTCACTCGTTTCTGCAAAGAGCGCCCGAATCTTGTCAAAGACTCCCGTGTAGGTAGCAGGGTTTGAGCGTGGAGTACGTCCGATTGGTGATTGATCGACATGAACAACTTTGTCGAGATGATCTATTCCAGTAATGGTGCGATGACGCCCAGGAACGATGCGAGCACCATTGAGTTTGTTTGCTAGAACTGAGTACAAAATGTCATTTACGAGAGTTGATTTACCAGAACCACTTACGCCCGTGACAGCGACAAAGGCTCCCAATGGAATCGTGACATCTAGGTTCTTGAGGTTATTCTCCTTCGCTTCTTTGATAACAAGGCTACGTTTCGGATTGATTGCACGCCGTTTCTTCGGGATTTCGATTTGGGATCGCCCGGAAATATAAGCGCCGGTAATCGATTTCTTGGATGAGATCAGAGCTTCGTAATCACCCGAAACCACGATTTCTCCACCATGCTCTCCGGCTCCAGGTCCGATATCAACAATCCAATCTGCAGTTCGAATCGTCTCTTCGTCATGCTCCACAACAATCAATGTGTTTCCAAGATCGCGTAAGTGGGTAAGTGTCTCTATCAGCCGCTTGTTATCACGCTGATGTAAACCGATGCTTGGTTCATCAAGGACATAAAGAACGCCCACCAATCCAGAACCAATCTGAGTGGCAAGGCGGATACGTTGCGCTTCACCGCCGGAGAGTGTTGCAGCGGGGCGGGCAAGCGTTAAGTACTCAAGACCTACATCAAGGAGGAATCCCAAGCGGGCGTGTACCTCTTTCATTACCCGCTCTGCAATCTTTGCTTCTCGAGCTGGAAGTTTGAGAGCCTTGAGAAACTTGGCACAATCTTCGATAGAGAGCTCACAAATTTCGGCGATGTTCTTCTCGCCTAGGGTTACTGCTAACACCTCTGGTTTAAGACGTGAACCTTTACATGCTGGACACGGAGTTTCGCGCATGTACGCCTCGTACTTTTCACGACTGTAATCACTATCGGTCTCTGAATGGCGCCGCTCTACAAAGGGAATTACACCTTCAAAACCAGTGGAATAGTTACGAACTCGACCATAACGATTCTTGTATCGAACGTGAACTTCATACTCATAGCCATTGAGAATCGCATCTTTGGCTTTCTGAGAGAGCTTCACCCACGGAGTTTTCATGGAGAATTTCACATCGCTGGCAAGGGCTTCCAAGAGATTCATAAAATAATCAGCAGATTGGCCACCTGACCACGGCGCAATCGCTCCATCTTCGATAGAAAGTGAATCATCTGGGATCACCAACTCTTCATCTACTTCGAGTTTTGATCCGATTCCCGTGCATTCAGGGCAGGCGCCGAAAGGAGAATTGAATGAGAAGGAACGTGGTTCCATTTCTTGGAAAGAAAGTCCGCAATCATGGCAGGCAAGCAATTCACTGTAGGTGCGCTCTTTCTCCCATGCTTTCGCATCGACAAATTCCAGAGTCACCAAACCGCTTGCAAGTTTGAGAGCAGTCTCGATTGAATCAGTCAGGCGTTGCTTGCTCTCAGGTTTAGCTGTGAGGCGATCGACCACAACTTCAATTGTGTGCTTCTCTTGTTTCTTAAGTTTTGGCGCATCTGTGAGCGCAACTGTTACTCCATCAACGCGAGCGCGTGAATAACCTTGAGCGATGAGATCTTTAAAAAGATCAACAAACTCACCTTTACGTGCACGAATCATTGGGGCAAGTACTTGGAATTTTGTCTCTGCGGGTAGTTCGAGAATTTGATCCACAATGTTCTGTGGGGTCTGCTTTGTGATGGCTTTGCCGCAATTAGGGCAATGTGGTTTTCCTGCGCGTGCAAAGAGCAGGCGAAGGTAGTCATACACCTCAGTGATCGTTCCAACTGTGGAGCGCGGATTTCGGTTAGTAGATTTCTGGTCAATCGAAACTGCCGGTGATAGCCCCTCAATGAAATCCACATCAGGTTTATCCATCTGACCAAGGAACTGTCGGGCATAAGCCGAAAGTGATTCAACATACCTTCGTTGCCCCTCAGCAAAGATTGTGTCGAAGGCCAATGATGACTTACCGGAACCTGAAAGTCCTGTGAATACGATCATCGCGTTACGCGGCAGATCAAGAGAGACATTCTTGAGATTATGTTCGCGCGCGCCACGGACGATGAGACGATCAGCGCTCATTACATCCCCGCTTCTTCCATGGCACGCAACTCTCTCTTGAGCTCCTTGATTTCATCACGAAGTCGCGCTGCTAATTCAAAATGCAGTTCTGCAGCAGCATTACGCATCTGTTCAGTCAGTGAATCGATGAGTCCAAGGAGTTCGGTACGGGGCAAGGCTACGAGCGATTTCGCATGCACGCCAACCGGGGTTTCCGTGATGGCTCGCTTCTTAGTGCCCGCGAGTAAAGCAGTCGTGTCATCACTTTCTTGAGCGATGAGGTCAGTTATATCGGCGATCTTCTTTCGTAGCGGTTGTGGGTCAAGTCCATGAGCTTCGTTATATGCAATCTGCTTAGCACGGCGGCGATTTGTCTCATCAATAGCTCGAGTCATTGAGTCAGTGAGATTATCCGCGTACATATGAACTTCACCCGATACGTTACGAGCAGCGCGACCAATAGTTTGAATAAGTGAGCGCGTAGAACGCAAGAATCCTTCTTTATCAGCATCTAAAATTGCAACTAGACCAACTTCTGGTAAGTCGAGACCCTCTCTGAGCAGATTTATTCC
>JAPOJL010000014.1 GCA_029978425.1 Actinomycetota bacterium | reverse complement strand
AAGGCACGAACCTCCCCAGCAAGCCAACCTGTTGCGATCACGAGTGCGCTGACGCCAAAGCTGGTTCGATCAACATCGTTTTCGTTAGTCAAGCGGGTTACGGCAATCAAGAACCCCGCGATCAAAAGTAACTTTGTGAAGTACGAAAACATCGCAAGAGCCATCGTGCTGATCGGATCGGCGTTCTTTGTGAGTCGTCCAACTAATAGTGAGACAGAGAAAAAAATTACAACAGTGAAGGTTGCAAGTGCGCTGCCTAAAAGGCCCGCAGATCCTTTTACGATTGTTGAAACTACGAGCGCAAGGACTCCCAACACCATCGAGGGAATTAGAGCGCCACGCCACATTGCTTTATTAGAACTTGAGATATCCATCAGACTTGAGCCTCAACTTTTATGCGCTTTTCGCGTTTAGTAAATGTAATTGCAAGAATGAGAAGTAAGGCTCCTACTACGAGCGCGGCCCAGACTGGAATAAATGCTGAGAGCATCGCTGGTAACGCCAACATTCCAGTTCCGAGATAGAGGATTACTGAGGTACGTTGTTGCGAATTCCCCATTGACATCAATTTATGGTGCAGATGCTCTTTATCAGGTGCAAATGGTGATTTACCGCGGCGCACTCGACGCAGAACCGCAAGCCCCAAATCAAGTAATGGAATTGCGAGAACTGCGAATGGCAAGAGCAGAGGAAGTGCAGCGGGGCCAATGTTTTCCGAGAAGACTGCGTTAGCATCAATCTGACCCATCAAAGTAATTGCCGCGGCAGCTAAAACTAAACCTAAGAACATCGAGCCAGAATCCCCCATAAAGATTCGCGCTGGATGAATGTTGTGTGGGAGGAATCCAATGCAGGTTCCAATGACAATCGCAGTCACGAGTGATGGAGCGCCAGCACGGCTAAATCCATTCTCCACCGCCAATAAATATGAGAAACCAAAGAATGACGCTGCAGATATTGCGACGATTCCAGTAGCTAAACCATCAAGCCCATCAATGAAATTAACCGCATTGATGATGACAATGACAACAAGGACTGTGAGTAATTGGCCAATATTTGTTGGTAGCACGATGATGCCATCAATCGGTAGCCAGAGAATTTGAATTCCAAATAAAAGTAAGATCGCCGCAGCAAGGCCCTGTCCCGCCAACTTCGTGACTGCATCGAGCTCGAATCGATCATCCAAAATGCCGATGAGTAATACAAAAGAAGCGGCGAGAAAAATTCCTAGAAGTTCGCGGCTATATGCCTTTCCCACTAATTCAAGGTTCTGCACCATGAGAAGAGTTGCGCCCATTGAAATCCACATCGCGACTCCGCCCCAACGCGGCGTAGTTTCGGTGTGAATATCTCTCTCTCGCACATTTGCGACCGCTTTCTTGCGCAGCGCGAAATTACGTACAAGCGGCGTCAACATATACGTCAACGCTGCAGCGATGAGAAGTGTGAGTGAGTACTCGCGCATTAGCGGGGATAAACGGGGAATTTTGCGGTCAACGAATACACATCGCTGCGGATGGCAGCCGCTTTAGCATCATCTTCGCCATCTTTGATGGCACGAGCAATGAATGATGCAATCGCAGACATTTCTGGGATGCCCATACCTTGAGTCGTCGTGGCTGGAGTTCCCACGCGAATTCCACTTGTTACAGCTGGAGTTTCGGGATCGTAAGGAATTGCATTCTTATTCAGTGAAATTCCAGCTCTGCCACATCGCTCATCAGCAACTTTGCCATTTACTCCAGTGCTACGAATATCAATCAGAGCTAAGTGAGTTTCCGTTCCCCCAGAAACAGCGCGCATGCCTTCTTTCTCTAGAGCTGAAGCAAGCGCTTTGGCGTTCTCGATAACTTTCTTTGCATAATTTTGGTATTCAACAGTGGCACATTCCTTGAGAGCAACTGCTTTTCCAGCTACAGCGCTCATGATCGGACCGCCCTGCATCCCGGGAAATACCGCTTTATCAACTGCTGCGGCATGTTGCGCTTTAGAGAGAATCATTCCGCCTCGTGGGCCACGCAAAACTTTATGAGTTGTAAATGAAACAACATCGGCATATGGAACAGGAGATGGGATTGCTCTACCTGCAACCAAACCAATGAAGTGCGCAGCATCGACCCACATGATTGCGCCCACTTCATCGCAAATCTCTCGGATCGTTTTAAAATCAATCAAACTTGGGTATGCCGTTGCTCCGGAACAGATCATTTTCGGCTTAACGCGACGAGCAATATCGCGCAGTTCATCGTAATCAATTAATTCATTATCCTGGCGAACCCCATATGACTCAACGTTAAACCACTTGCCAGAGAAGTTAACTTTCGATCCGTGCGTGAGGTGGCCACCGTGAGGAAGTGACATCGCAAGAACTGTATCTCCAGGTTTTGTGAATGCTTGATAGACCGCGACATTTGCGCTAGCGCCAGAGTGTGGTTGGAGATTTGCATGTTCCGCACCAAATAATTCCTTAGCGCGTGCAATGCCAATCACTTCTGCTTTATCAACTTCTTCGCAACCACCGTAATAACGCTTGCCTGGATACCCTTCTGCATATTTATTGGAGAGTGTGGATCCCAACGTTGCTAATACAGCAGGTGAAGTGAAGTTTTCACTTGCAATGAGTTGGAGGCTCTTGCGTTGACGATCAAGCTCGGAGAGAACAATCGCGGCGATTTCTGGGTCTTGCGCTTGAAGTTGCGCGAAATCGGGGCCGAAGAAGGTCTCAGACATGTGCGAAATACTAGTGTCAACTACGAGGCGGGGACTGCGATATTCGGCGTTACTGAGCGCAAGTCGGCGAGTGATATTGCTCCTTGGCGGCGCAGCATCACACCATCATCCTTAACAGAGATCACAGTCGAGTTCGGCCCTTCAGGTAAATCGCCTGCATCAAAGATTGCGGCATAGTCGCTATCAAGGCAGGGAAAGAATCGTGACTTTCGCGTTGGTGGTCGACCTGCCAATGTGGCCGATCCGATTGCAAGTGGACCTGAAGCAAGAGCTACGTCACGGATGAAATCTGCGGCTGGAACACGCACTGCGATTTCTTCGAGAGTGCGTTCATCTCCTAAATCCCAGACTAATCCACGAGCCGGCGCAATATTTACTGTTAATAATCCAGGCCAGAATTTTTCGCAGATCGAATTAATGGTTGTGCCAAATTCCAAAGTTATTCCTTTTACAGTCTTGATATCGCCAACGATGACTTGTGCAGCAACACCTCGCGCATCTTGACGAAGTAAGTGAATTTTCTTCACGGCCGCATGATTAAAAGCATCAGCGACAAAGACGTACGCGTGTTCAAGTGGAGCAATAATTAACTTTCCATCGCGGAGAGCTGCGACCGCGCGTTCTAGTAATTCTGCGTTATCGATTACGCCATCGGTGAGCGAGAATCTCTCTCCCATCACTCCCCCTTCCTGCGCGCCGTCATCCACCGCGGTCTCTGATTGAGATCGGTGTAATGAGAAATGTCAGAGTAGTGCGGACTTAGTTCGCGCTCAAGAAGCGCTGATTGATTTTCAAAGTGCTCAAGGATGAGAAACCCACCTGGTTTGAGCAATCTCGTTGCTGCAGCAATAAATAAGGTTGGAAGATCTAAGCCGTCATTGGCTCCTCCATAGAGCGCTTCACGCGGCTCGTTCTTGCTCACGAGATCTGGCAATACGACGTTATTGGGAACATAGGGAGGATTGGCCACCACAAGATCGCATTTAACGCCTTCTAACGCCTGGGCAACATCGCTCTTAATAACGCGGACATCTACGTCGTGGCGGGAAATGTTCTTCGCCAGCCACTCTTGTGCAGCCTCAGATTTCTCAACGGCCACTACATGGACCGGCATCTTCCGCTGCCTTGCTTCATGTGCAATTGATATTGCAATGGCTCCTGATCCTGCTCCGAGATCCACAACGCTGACAGCTGGAGTTGTAGCAGCTCCTGGTGCGGATTGAATTCGTTCAATTTCAACCAGCGCTGCATCAACAAGTAATTCAGTTTCTGGACGCGGGATTAATACTCCAGGTCCTACAGCGAATGTGATATAACGAAAGGGAGCCTCTCCTGTGAGGTATTGCGTTGGAGTTCCAGCAATGCGCGCAGCGATCAATTCGTGAAACAACTCTTCTTGTTCTGGTGATAGCGAGAAGTCACGTGCGTGAAGATCCATACGACCAACACCGAGAACATGAGCCAAGATGAGTTCAGCTTCGACTCCATCAATCTGCGCCGCAATACATTGTTCTTTCGATGATCTAAGCAGATTCTTGATGCTCATTTTGATTAGCAAATCCGAAATCTCGCATCACGCTTCAGCAGCTGCGAGTTTCTCCGACTTATCTGCTTCAAGAAGTGAGTTAATGACATCATCAAGTTCTCCGTTGAGAACAGCATCCAAGTTGTTGGCTTTGAAATTAACGCGATGATCACTGAGGCGATTTTCTGGGAAGTTGTAAGTTCTGATTCGCTCCGAGCGATCGACGGTGCGAACCTGACTCTTGCGAGTTGCGGCCGCTTCAGCATCAGCTGCTTCTTGGGCAGCTGCCAATAATCGGGCGCGCAAGATACGTAGCGCTGACTCCTTATTCTGAAGTTGGCTCTTTTCGTTCTGGCATGAGACCACGATTCCAGTAGGAATATGAGTGATACGCACCGCTGAGTCAGTGGTGTTAACGCTCTGGCCGCCCGGACCTGAGGAGCGATACACATCGATGCGAAGCTCATTCATATTGATTTGAACATCAATTTCCTCAGCTTCAGGAAGCACGAGAACTCCAGCGGCCGAAGTATGGATGCGACCTTGTGATTCGGTTTCTGGAACGCGCTGCACACGATGTACTCCGCCTTCAAATTTCAACTTCGCAAAGGGCGCTCGACCTGGCTCGGGATTTCCGCGAGATTTCACTGCGACAGAAATATCTTTATAGCCACCGAGATCGCTTTCTGTGGCATCAATAATCTCAGTCTTCCAACCTTGCTTTTCTGCGTAACGAAGATACATGCGTAGTAAATCTCCGGCAAAGAGCGCAGATTCTTCTCCGCCAGCGCCAGCTTTAATTTCCAAAATGACATCGCGATCATCATTGGGGTCGCGTGGTAGTAGCAACTCTTCAAGAGTCGTAGCTGCATCGTCATAGGCTTTTTCAAGCGCTGGAATTTCGGTAGCAAAGCTCTCATCATCTGCGGCAAGTTCGCGGGCTGCAGCCAAATCATCTTCACATTTCTTATATGCCCGATATCCGGCAATCACTGGACCGAGTTGGGCATATCGCTTTCCAAGTTGGCGAGCTTTTCCTTGATCAGAGTGAATAGAGGGATCGGCCATCTGGGCTTCAAGAGTTTCATACTCTTTTAAGATTTCCGGCATCGTTGCAAAACGATTAGCGTTCTTATCTGCCATCTCATTCACTCCTTTCTGTGAATTTTTAAACCTTTACCGATAAAACAAAAGACCGCGCCCCTGCAGATGCAGGAGCAACGGTCTTAAGTGAGAAAGCTACTTTTTGGTCTGTTGCTTCTTGAAACGCTCTTCGAACTTAGCTACGCGTCCACCGGTATCGAGAATGCGCTGCTTGCCAGTGTAGAACGGGTGGCATACGGAGCAGACTTCAACGAAGAGTGATCCATTTGAGATTGTTGAACGAGTCTTAAAGGTCTCGCCGCAACCACAGGTAACTGTGGTCTCCTTATATTCAGGATGAATATCTTTCTTCATTGTGTACTCCTTGGTGTAGTGCTGGGTCCGATATTTCTAACGGTGAACCAGCTCGAAGGTCAGGGCGGAAGGTTACCTAAGCACCCTGCAGAAGAGCCAATTCGACTGCTAAATGAGCGGCGTTACTCGCCCTTCGGAGCCTGGTCAGGTCCGACTGTGGTCTTTTGAACCTGCATCAAGAATTCGACGTTGGACTTAGTGCCCTTCATCTTTTCAAGAAGTAGTTCGAGCGCTTGTTGTGAATCAAGAGCGTGTAGAACGCGGCGCAACTTCCAGACAATGTTGAGCTCTTCTGGGCCCATAAGAATTTCTTCTTTACGAGTTCCTGAAGCATCGACATCAACTGCGGGGAAGATTCGCTTATCTGCGAACTTACGATCCAGCTTCAATTCCATATTTCCAGTTCCCTTGAACTCTTCGAAGATAACTTCATCCATCTTCGAGCCGGTTTCAACGAGTGCTGTTGCAAGAATTGTGAGTGATCCACCATCTTCGATGTTACGTGCAGCTCCAAAGAACTTCTTTGGTGGATACAGCGCAGCGGAATCAACACCACCAGAAAGAATGCGGCCTGAAGCAGGCGCTGCAATGTTGTAGGCACGACCAAGACGAGTAATCGAATCGAGCAAGACCACAACATCATGTCCAAGTTCAACTAGACGCTTTGCACGTTCAATTGCGAGTTCAGCGACCGTGGTGTGGTCATCTGCTGGGCGATCAAATGTTGAGGCTATAACTTCACCCTTAACAGAGCGTTGCATATCGGTAACTTCTTCAGGACGCTCATCAACGAGCACGACCATCAAGTGACATTCAGGATTATTTGTGGTGATGGCATTTGCGATGGATTGCAGCACCATAGTTTTACCCGCCTTAGGCGGCGAAACAATGAGTCCGCGCTGTCCTTTACCAATCGGCGCAATCAAATCAATCACACGAGTAGTGAGGATGTTTGGTTGAGTCTCAAGGCGTAGACGCTCTTGCGGATAGAGAGGCACGAGCTTGGAGAATTCCACGCGATCGCGCGCAGATTCGGGATCCATTCCGTTGACAGTATCGAGACGAACTAGTGCATTGAACTTCTCACGGCGCTCACCTTCGCGTGGTTGGCGAACTTGGCCAGTGATGACATCGCCTTTGCGAAGTCCATAACGGCGCACTTGCTGTAGTGATACATACACATCATTTGGCCCTGGCAGGTAACCACCAGTGCGAAGGAATGCGTAATTATCGAGAATGTCGAGCAAGCCACCGACAGGTAGCAAGACATCATCTTCAGAGAGAACGATCTCGCGTTCACGTCCGCCACGATCACGATCGCGTCCACGGTCACGTCCGCGGTCACGATGACGATCTCTGCGGAAATCACGATCGTTGCGATCATTACGATCGTATCCACGATCGCCACGAGAATCGTTTGTTTCGTTTGAACTCTGTTGGTTTGATGACGGTGAATCTGACGCTTCATCATCGCTATCCGATGAATCATCATTGTCAGAGTCATCATTATTTGAATTCTGATTGTCATTACCGCGTTGACGACGTTGGTTACGTGCGGCGCGGCGCGCTTCGCGTTCTGCCTTTGCAGCTTCGCGGTTTGCGGCTTGGAGATCTGTGATTGCTGTGACGAGGTCTGGCTTCTTCATATCGCCAGCGCCTTCAATACCTAGATTGGTTGCAATCTTTCTTAACTCAGGGAGGAGCAATGCAGATAGATCGCCAGAATCTCTCCGAGCACGTGTAGTTGTTTCTGCCATGTATGGTTCTTTTCTAGACTTCTAAAAAGTCTTGTGGTGATTTTTATTGGGGTTTACTGCTTATTTCTTTGAGCTATTTTTGATTGAAACTTCGGGCCGACTTACCGCCCAACGAGCCTGAAATCTACCAGCCTGGTTCAGAGAGCCACAAATCGGAGAATTTCCCGCACGATTTAGGCGTTGGAGACGGTTGCTCCATCGGGGGAAACCTCAAGATCCATCGGAGTGAAGTGCTCCCCTGCGCTACGCACAATGTCATCATGTTCGGCGGCAGTTCCAGTGTGAAGAACTAAGACGGATGGTCCAGCCCCAGAAATCATGGCAGCAACTCCTGCGCCACGTAACTTCTTCACCAAATCAACAGAGCGCGGCATTGCTTCGCGGCGATATTCCTGGTGGAGATGATCTTCCGTGGCAGCAAAGAGAAGCTCGGGGCGAATCGAAAGTGCGTGTACGAGAAGTGCTGAGCGCCCTGCGTTAATCGCAGCATCTTTATGAGGAACGCTCTCGGGCAACATTCGTCGCGCTTTACCGGTTGAGAGTTGGGTGTGGGGCAAGAAAACTAAGGCGCGTATTGTGGGGTCAACCGAGAATCTTGATGCGCACCCCGTTGCAACACTTGCACGATCTTCCATCCAGGAAATTGTTGCACCACCAAGAGTTGCAGCAGCGATATTGTCGGGATGACCTTCCATATCTGTTGCAAGTGCAATCAGATCATCATCTGTCATCAAAGTATTTCCTGATAAAACAAGTCCGCGCGCAAGTGATAAACCACCTACGATGGCTGCAGCGGATGAACCAAGTCCACGTCCGTGTGGAATGGAATTGAGAGCACGAAGTGCAATACCTCGTGGTTTGCCACCCATGAATTCAAAGCCTGCCATCATCGCTTTGATGACAAGGTGCTTTCCATCTTTCTTTACTTCATCGGCGCCTTCGCCAGTGACATCAACATCAAAGAGTTCATCATCAAGAATCTGGGCGACGTAAATATCGCGCAGCTCTAACGCAAGAGCAAGCGCATCAAAACCAGGACCCAGGTTGGCAGCGCTAGCGGGAACGCTGACTTGAATTGGCGTTGCCTTGTAAGTAAGGCGATCTTTAAATCCGCGTGACATTGTTATGCCAATCCAATGACTTCAGCTGCTTTGCGAACATCGACGGGAATGACGGTTGGTTTATCTGCGCCATCAAGCACCCATTGCACATCTTTCAAACCATTACCCGTCACAGTAATCACAATCTTTTTATTCTTGGGCAACTTACCTTGAGATTTATATTTGATAAGTCCAGCGATACCTGCGGCGCTCGATGGTTCAACAAAGACGCCTTCTTTAGCAGCAACAAGTCGATAAGCGCTCAAGATCTCTTCATCGTTCACCATATCGATGATGCCACCAGATGTATCGCGCGCTTCCTCGGCCTGAGTCCATGAAGCAGGATTACCGATACGAATCGCAGTTGCGATCGTTTCAGGGTTCTTCACAACTTCACCGCGCACGATGGGCGCAGCGCCTTCGGCTTGAAAGCCCAACATCTGGGGTAATGATGTCGAGATGCCATCGCCAAAATATTCTTTGTAACCCTTCCAATATGCCGTGATATTTCCCGCATTACCGACGGGGAGGGCGTGAATGTCGGGAGCAAAACCCAGAGCATCAATCACTTCAAAAGAAGCAGTTTTCTGTCCTTCGATACGGAAAGGATTGACGGAGTTAACGAGCGAGACGGGATATTTCTCAGAAAGTTCGCGCGCTAAGTTCAAGCAGTCATCAAAGTTTCCATCAACTTGGAGAAGTTTTGATCCATGTGCAATCGCTTGTGCAAGTTTGCCCATCGCAATCTTTCCTTGTGGCACAAGAACTACCGGAGTCATGCCAGCTTTCGTTGCATAGGCCGCAGGCTCGCGCTGGTGTTACCAGTCGATGCACAGATAACAGCTTTCGCGCCATCTTCTGCAGCTTTAGAGATTGCCATTGTCATACCGCGATCTTTGAAAGAACCCGTGGGATTTGCACCTTCAAACTTCAACCAGACTTCGTTATCGAGCATTTCAGAGATGACACAGGCATAAATAAGTGGAGTTCCACCTTCACATAGCGTGACAACGGGAGTTTTCTTGCTGACCGGAAGGCGATCGCGATATTCCTCGATAACTCCGCGCCATTGATGTGCGCCAGATTTAGAGCGCTTCTTGAAAATGCTCACTTGCCGCTACTTTCGATGCGGAGCACGCTCTCGACGCTCTTCACAACATCGCTCTTGGCAAGGGCTGCAACAGTTTTCTTCAGCGCAGATTCTGGTGCCGAATGCGTTGCAACAATTAATTCAGCGCTATCGCCTCGACCTGATTGGCGTACTGTTTCGATCGAGACGCTATGTGAAGCAAAGAGTTGAGCAACAGAGGCAAGTACGCCTGGTTTATCAGCAACATCAAGCCTGATGAGATAACGCGACAAGACATCATCGATCGCGGCAACAGCTAATTCTGCGTAATCACTCTCGCCATGACCTTCTCCACCTCGAGTTTTATTGCGAGCAATAGCGATGAGATCACCGAGAATCGCACTTGCTGTGGGCGCTCCACCCGCACCGCGCCCATAGAACATCAACTCACCAGCAGATTCCGCTTCTACGAAAACCGCATTAAATGCATTGCGCACTGAAGCCAGAGGATGTTGGCGAGAAATGAGTGTGGGATGCACGCGCACCGATACTTGATCATTCGACGTTAGTTCGGCGATTGCCAGCAACTTGATGACATGATCCATATCGCGAGCGACAGCGACATCACGCGCCGAAATTTTTGAGATTCCCTCGCAATAAACATCGCCTGAAGTAACGCGAGTATGAAAGGCAAGTCCCGCCAGAATCGCAGCTTTTGCTGCAGCATCATGGCCTTCAATGTCTGCTGTGGGATCCGTCTCGGCAAAGCCAAGCGCTTGCGCCTCCTTTAGAACATCAGCGAATGCGCTTCCTTCTTCATCCATCTTGGTAAGGATGTAATTCGTAGTTCCATTCACAATACCCATGACGCGATAAACATGATCGCCAACGATTGATTCGCGCATCGGACGAAGGATTGGGATTGCACCACCGACCGCCGCTTCATAGTACAAATCAACTTTGTTCTTATCAGCTGCTTCAAAGAGTTCTGCACCATGGAGTGCAAGGAGCGCTTTGTTAGCAGTAATGATGGACTTTCCATTCTTAATCGCGCTTAAAATTAATTGGCGAGCAGGCTCTATTCCTCCCATGACTTCAATGACGATATCGATACTCGGATCATTAACGACTGATGCAGCATCATCAGTAAGGAGAGCAGGAGATACATGATCACGTTTGGTGGATAAGTTCTTGACTGCGACTTTTGTTAATGAGAGGTGAGCTCCGGAACGGGCAGCGAAATCTCCCGAATCTTCCTGAAGGAGTCGAGCAACGCTTGAACCAACAACACCGCATCCGAGCATGCCAATATTGAGCGTTTTCTGTGCGTTACTCATGATCGGCCTTTCTCACTTGAAGGGAAGGTGCGCGGAGCCTCATCAATCTCCAAGGCTAGAAGGTCAGCATGGGTTTCTCTGCGAATCATGATGCGCGCCGTTTGATTATGGACGCAAATCACGGGTGGGCGAACCATATGGTTGTAATTGCTCGCCATGCTTCGGCCATACGCCCCCGTAGCCGGCGTTGCTAACAGATCTCCCGGAACAATATCGCTCGGCACTTGAATATCTCTAATGACGATGTCACCAGTTTCGCAATGTTTTCCAACGATTCTTGCGCGACGAAGTTCTGCGCTACTTTCACGATTTGCCAGCGCCAATGAATATTCAGCTTGGTACAACCCAGTACGAAGGTTGTCGCTCATTCCACCATCAACGGATATGTACCAACGGGTGGAACCATCGTCGAGTTGTACATCCTTAGTAGTACCTACTTCATACACAGTGATCATCGCAGGACCGACGATGGCACGACCTGGTTCAATCGAGATAGAAGGAATTGAAATCTGATTCTTCTTACACTCTTGTGTGACTATTGAAGAAAGTTTGCTCAGCGCAGTTTCTGGTGAGATGGGATCATCCTCATCAACATATGCAATTCCATAACCACCACCGAGATCAAGCTCCGGAAGTTCGGTTCCAAATTCCTGTTTGTATCTCGCCAGCATCCCGATGAGCCTCGTTGCTGATGTCTCAAATGCATCAGTGACAAAAATCTGTGAACCAATATGAGCATGAAAGCCTTGTAGCTGAAGTGAATCATGTTTTGAAGTAGCGAGCACTGCATCCCATGCCGCACCTGACGCTATAGAAAATCCAAATTTCACATCTTCATGAGCGGTGGAGATTGATTCATGGGTGTGCGCTTCAATTCCTGGCGTAAGCCTTAAAAGAACTTTCTGCACCACTCCCTTGTTATGTGCGATGCGGGCAACGCGATCAATTTCTTGTAGTGAATCCATGACAATCGTTCCGACTCGGTATTCAATAGCAGCAGCAATCTCCGCTTCCGATTTGTTGTTGCCATGCATTTCCATGCGAGCTGGCGGGAAGTTTGCTGCTATGGCAACTGCGAGCTCGCCTCCTGTGCAGACATCAAGTCCGAGTCCACATTCCGCAATCCAACGCGCCACATCTTTAGAGATGAATGCTTTAGCTGCGTAATACGCGATACCGGCATGGTCGCCAAAGTGCTTTTCCAAACTATCACGCCATTGGTGAGCGCGGGATTTGAAATCTGACTCATCGAGAATAAAGGCTGGAGTTCCAAATTCGCGCGCGAGATCATTGAGTGAACATCCGCCGACTGTAATAACGCCATTTTTTCTCTCGGCTGTTGTGGGCCAAACTTTAGAGTTGAGAGCGTTCTTCATGTGTTACATCCGCTCCGGTGCGCTGACACCAAGTAGTGACAATCCATTATGAATAACCTGGCGAGTGGCGGCACATAAAGTTGCGCGAGTTGAGTGAATATCTGATGCAGGCTCTTCACCCATCGGAAGCACTCGACAATCGTTGTAGAAACCATGATAGAGAGTTGCTAACTCTTCGATATATCGAGCAATGCGATGTGGTTGACGAAGTTCTGCGGCGCTGGCCACAACTCTCGGATACTCTGCAAGGCCGCCTAGGAGTTCTCGCTCGCGTTCATGTATGAGCAACTCTGGTTTGTATTGCGCCGCACCATATTTCAATCCGAGTTCATCTGCATTTCGAAGAACTGCAGAAATACGCGCATGTGCATACTGAACATAGAAGACTGGATTGTCATTGGTGCGCTTCTTCAATAAATCGATATCAAGCACCATAGGAGTATCGACGGGATAGCGAATCAACGTGTAGCGCGCCGCGTCCACGCCAACTTTTTCCACTAACTCCTCCAGAGTAATAATCGTTCCAGCACGCTTGGAGAGCTTGAGTTCCTGGCCACCCTCCATGATCTTTACTAATTGACCAATGAGAACATGAATATTGAACTCAGGATCATCACCAGCACAGGCTGCTGTTGCTTTAAGACGACCAACATAGCCATGGTGATCCGCACCTAACATGTAGATACAGATATCAAATCCACGACGGCGTTTATCAAGGTAATAGGCAGTATCTGATGAGAAATATGTGAGTTCGCCGCCAGATTTAACGAGCACCCGATCTTTATCGTCCCCAAAATCTGTGGTTCGTAACCAGGTAGCGCCTTCAGATTCATATACATGA
>JAPOJL010000140.1 GCA_029978425.1 Actinomycetota bacterium | reverse complement strand
GATTACTCACGCGAAGAAGGCGAATGGTTGCCCAATAAGCATGGGGGCCGTGAAAACTTAGAAGCGGTTCAACTGCTTCAAGAAGCCACTTCTACCGCTTATAAAACCCATCCCGGCATCATGATGATCGCAGAAGAATCAACCGCTTGGTCTGGTGTAACAGGTGACACTTCTGGTGGTGGACTTGGCTTTGGCTTTAAATGGAATATGGGTTGGATGCATGACACTTTGCAGTACTTGTCGCATGAACCAATCCATCGCGTCTATCACCACAATGAAATTACTTTCTCGATTCTGTATGCGTGGAGTGAGAACTTCATGCTTCCGCTATCCCATGATGAGGTTGTGCATGGAAAAGGCCAATTAGTAAATAAGTTTCCGGGAGATCGCTGGCAAAAGCTTGCAACCCTAAGAGCGCTATATGGATTTATGTGGGCGCATCCTGGAAAGAAACTTCTCTTCATGGGCCAAGAGTTTGCTCAAAATGATGAGTGGAACCAAGAAGCTGGCCTGCAG
>JAPOJL010000013.1 GCA_029978425.1 Actinomycetota bacterium | reverse complement strand
CCCTAAAGCCCAATTCCCCCCAACTTAAACCTCAATTGAGAGATCAAAACGAGGAGGTCGATGCATGCTGAGACGACGAGCCGTTGTCGCTGCCATGGCTTTTGCCACCCTTTTTATCTCCTCGGTTGAAGTGACCTACGCCCAGCCGGCGATCAATGGTGAGGTTGAGCTACTCGTTTCAGCGCCAAGCTCTGAGCAGCTCAAGGCGGCTGTCTCTACCGAGAATGAACCAACCTGGCCAACCTTGATTGAGATGAGCGATCGCTCCTCGGTCCTGGCCTGGGACATGATGATGGTTTCGGTCATGATGAAAAAGGTCGAGCAGGCTCGTACCCCGAAAGGCGCTCGCGCCATTGGTAAAGAAATGGCGAAGGAGAAGTACGGATGGGGCAGCTATCAGTACTCCTGCCTCGACACTTTATGGACCAAAGAGAGCCACTGGAATTATCGAGCTCGCAATAAGAGAACTGGCGCCCACGGAATTCCGCAAGCGCTTCCTGCCACAAAGATGGAAGTGATTGGAACTGATTGGCGCACTAACCCAGTCACGCAGATTCAATGGGGACTTCACTACATCGATGTTCGTTATGACACTCCATGTAAAGCGCTCGCTAAATTCAAGCGCTCGCGTTACTACTAATTTTCTGGCTTCAACCCGATAGTCAAAGGCTTCGCAGTTTCAGCGAAGAAATCATTTCCTTTATCGTCGACAACGATGAATGCAGGGAAGTTTTCGACATCGATCTTCCAGACTGCCTCCATCCCCAACTCTTCATAATCCAAGACTTCGACTTTTTTGATGCAATCTTGCGCTAGGCGAGCAGCCGGTCCTCCAATTGAACCAAGGTAGAAACCACCATGTTGCTTACACGCATCAGTTACCTGCTTGGAGCGGTTTCCTTTTGCGAGCATGACCATGGAGCCACCTCGAGATTGGAAGTACTCCACATAGGAATCCATACGTCCTGCAGTTGTGGGACCAAAGGAACCTGAGGCGTAACCGGCAGGAGTCTTTGCTGGACCTGCGTAATAAACGGGATATTTCTTGAAATATTCAGGAAGTGGTTTTCCGGAATCAACCAATTCTTTAAGTTTGGCATGCGCTAAATCACGAGCCACAACCAAGGTTCCCGAGAGGGAAAGTCGAGTTTTCACTGGGTGCTTGGATAGCTCGGCCAATATTTCGGCCATCGGCTTGTTGAGATCGATATTGACGACGTTATCGTTGAGATGTTCATCGGTGGTCTCAGGCAAGAAGTGAGCGGGCTCCGTCTCCAATTTCTCAATAAAGACGCCATCTTTGGTGATCTTTGCTTTGGCCTGGCGATCTGCCGAACAGGAAACGGCGATTGAGATTGGAAGTGAAGCGCCATGACGTGGCAGGCGGATGACTCGTACATCGTGGCAGAAATACTTACCGCCAAATTGGGCGCCGATTCCAAGTTTTTGGGTGAGGGTAAATACTTCCTTCTCTAATTCAAGGTCCCGAAACGCGCGACCAGTCTTGGCATTGCCTGTTGTAGGTAGCGAATCCAAATATTTGGTTGAGGCTAGTTTTGCTGTCTTGGCGGTGAATTCTGCGGAAGTTCCACCGATCACAATCGCAAGGTGATACGGAGGGCACGCTGCAGTTCCGAGGGAGCGGAGCTTCTCTTCTAACCATGCGATAAATGAGGTCGGATTAAGGATTGCTTTGGTTTCTTGGTAGAGGAATGACTTATTAGCGCTACCTCCACCCTTGGCGATGAAGAGGAAGTTGTATTCATCTGCGTGGTCAAAATCGGAGTAGATCTCCACTTGGGCTGGAAGGTTATTGCCGGTGTTCTTCTCTTCCCATGTGGTGACCGGTGCGAGTTGGGAATAGCGCAGATTCAATTTAGTAAAGGCATCATAGATACCGCGCGAAATAGTGACTTCATCGCGTTCAGAGGTGAGGACGTGTTGCCCCTTCTTTCCCATCACGATCGCAGTTCCAGTGTCTTGGCACATCGGCAAGATTCCGCCGGCGGAGATATTGGCATTCTTCAATAAATCCAAAGCCACAAAGCGATCGTTAGGTGAGCTCTCGGGATCCTTGAGAATATTTGCGAGTTGCTGGAGATGATCGGCGCGCAGGTAATGCGAAATATCGTGGAGCGCTACTTCCGTCAGATTGCGGATTGCTTCTGGTGAGACCTTGAGAAAAGTCTTTCCATCCGCGTCAAAAGTCGAAACACCTTCTTTGCTTACGAGGCGATATTCAGTGGTATCAGCGCCAACCGGAAGTAGATCTTCGTAGATAAATTCCGGCATGAGTTACTCGGCTTCTGCTTCAGACTTTGCTGCTTCGAGTTTGGCGCGCGCTCCGTCGAGCCACTGTTGGCAGATCGCAGCCAACTCCTCGCCGCGTTCCCAAAGCTTGAGAGATTCTTCAAGTCCTACGCCGCCGGCTTCAAGAGCTGCAACAACTTTGGTGAGTTCATCGCGGGCTTCTTCGTAACTGAGCTGGGCCATATTCGTAATCTACTCGCTTTTCTTTTCTAGCTTCTTGCCGGTAGCTGTCGCAAGCGCCACACCTTTAGCTAGACGGAGGCGAATCTCCTCGCCCGCACTTAGTTCATCGGGGTCTTTCACAATCACACCATCACTCTTCTGGACGACTGAGTATCCGCGATCCAAGGTTGCTTGTGGTGAAAGGGTGCGGACTCGAGCCGCAATGTGAGCAACTTCGTCATAGGCACGCAGCAGCCGTGAGTTCATACTCATAAACGAGCGCGCTACAAAACCTTTAATGATCTCCTCGCGAGAGGTGACCATCACCAATGGATCTTTCATGACAGGGCGTTGGATGAGATTCACAATCTTGGTCATTTCCAGAATCACGAGATCATTGATTTTGCGATCGGCGCGATCACGTAGATTTTTGATTTTGGTCTGCTCTTCTTGAAAATCAGGAACGACGCGTTTTGCGGCATCTGTGGGGGTTGATGCTCGAAGGTCAGCTACGAGATCTAGAAGCGGGGTATCTTGTTCATGTCCAATAGCGCTCACAATCGGTTTCTTACATGATGCAGCAAGACGCACGAGGCCTTCATCAGAGAACGGCAATAGATCTTCAAAAGATCCACCACCGCGGGTAATGATGATGACATCGACTTCGGGATCAGCGTCGAGTTCACGGAGAGCTGCAGAAACTTGAATCACGGCATCTGCACCTTGAACTGCTACTTCCCGAGTTTCAAATCTCACTGAGGGCCAGCGGCGGCGGGCATTTTCTTTGACATCTTTCTCGGCGGCGCTAGCGCGACCACAGATCAGACCAATCTTGTTGGGAAGAAAAGGAAGTGGTTTTTTCCGCTCTTCGGCAAAGAGTCCTTCAGCAGCGAGCACTTTCTTTAAGGCTTCAAGGCGAGCGAGTAATTCGCCAACTCCTACTTGGCGAATTTCTTTTGCATTGAGAGAGAGGCGCCCTGTTGGGGTGTAGAAATTAACTTTGGAGTGGATAACAACTCGAGCATTCTCAGTAAGTGGCGCAATTGCTTTAAATACTCCACGTGGGCATGTAACTTCTAAATACATATCAACGCTGGGATCACGTAATCGCATGTAAACCATGCCAGATCCAGCGCGATCATTGAGTTGTGCGATTTCTCCTTCAACCCAGATCTGCCCTAAACGGTTGATGTAATCGCTAATCGCCTCTGAAACAACGCGGACCGGGACCGGTTTATCGCTTGAAGTTTCGAGCATGGCGTAATGCTAATAGGATGCACACATGGCTAAACGAGTCCTGCTAGCTGCGCCGCGCGGATATTGCGCTGGTGTGGACCGCGCCGTTGTGACGGTGGAGAAAGCCCTTGATTTATATGGCGCTCCCGTTTATGTCCGCAAACAGATTGTTCACAATGTTCATGTTGTTTCATCCCTTGAGAAGAAGGGCGCAATCTTCGTCGATGAAACTGACCAGGTTCCTGAGGGCGCCATCGTTATATTTTCTGCTCACGGTGTATCGCCAAAAGTTCATGAACAAGCAGCCACTCGTAATTTAAAGACAATAGATGCGACCTGTCCGTTGGTGACGAAAGTTCACCAAGAAGCGCGCCGTTTTGCTGCCGATGATCTCCAAATTCTTTTGATTGGCCACGAGGGGCATGAGGAAGTTGAAGGAACCGCAGGTGAAGCCCCAAACCATGTGAAGTTAGTCGATGGCCTTGATGGCGCCAGAAACGTTGAGATCGATCCCAATAAGCCCGTTGCCTGGCTCTCACAAACCACTTTAAGTGTTGATGAAACTCTGGAAGCGGTAGGAATTTTGAAGAGCCGTTTTCCAAATCTTCAAGATCCGCCCTCAGATGACATCTGTTACGCCACTCAAAATCGCCAAGTCGCAATCAAACAGATTGCACCCCAAGCTGATTTGGTGCTGGTTGTGGGTTCTAAGAATTCCTCTAACTCAGTGCGCTTGGTTGAAGTGGCTTTGGAATATGGCGCAAAATCAGGCTATCTCATCGACTATGCAAGTGAGATTAAGGATGAGTGGTTTGAAGGAGTAGAAACTATTGGGGTATCTAGCGGGGCTTCAGTTCCTGAAATTCTCGTCAAGGATTTATTGGAAGATCTTGATCGTCGTGGATATGGTGATGTTGAAACCGTAACTGCGATGGAGCAACATCTCCTCTTTGCGATTCCGCCAGAGCTCCGAAAAGATCTACGCGCTGCGGGCAAGTAGAGTTTTACGTTCTTTAAAGTAATACCACCAACCAAATAACGCGCCCGATAACAAGAATGGCGCAACGCTGGCAAGTCCTGAGACTAAATCAACTCCGAGCCTGGTGATACTTAATGAGAATCCACCAACTGTGGGAAGTAAGAGAATTGCAGCAGCGCCAAATGCGATGGGTGGATTAACAACCGCAACGTAGGTGGTGCCAGGACGTCCATAGATCAGCGCTCCGTAATACGAAGCCCAGATTGCAATACCGGTAAGGAATCCAACATTGGAACGGAAGAAGATTTCAATGAGCGCAACAAATGCGATAAAGACAAATTGCAGAATCACTATCCCAGGTTTGGTGAGGCCAGCGCCCTTAATCGGGTTCTTAATCGGGGGTTGGGGGAGGTTACTTGTCATCGTTATCGCTTTCATCGAGATCATCATCTCCATCGAAGAGATCAGGGGAATTTAGCTCCTTCGGAGCAATCTGACGGACTTCATCATCAACATCTTCGAGTGCTTTGAGTTTACTTGCAGATGGGGCGCCAAGTTTGACCATCTTTCGCGCTGGCTTGATGACATTCTCTTCTGCGCTCTTAATCAAATCATTAAATGCTCGCTCCGTAGATTTAATGCGATCACCAAGAGTTTCAATCTTGGAGTGGACCTTTCCAATGCGCTTAAGGAGTTCGCCAGCTAGGTCCTGAATTTCTTGGGCATTTTTCGCTAGCTCTGAGCGGCTAAAGACATAAGCCACGGTGCGAAGTAAGGCCATCATGGTGGTCGGAGTCGCGATAGTTACATTCTTTTCAAAGGCTTTATGAAGAAGCTGGGGATCGACATCGAGGGCTTCACTCAAGATCGATTCAAAAGGAGCGAATAGCACTACATAATCAGGGGAGTTTCCAGTCTCTTGATAACCACGTTTTGCAAGGGCGTTAACGTGGCCCAATAAATCTTTTGCGTGGGCCTGCATTAAACGAGTTCGCTCAGCGGGATCCTTCTCGACAACTGCTTCAAGGAAGCGATCAAAGGGAAACTTTGAGTCGATGAAGATTTCGCTTCCACCAGGTACTGCGATTTTGATATCTGGTTTCGAAATTTCAGTACCAGTTGTTCGGTAATCTTGTTTGAAGAAGTGAACATTCTCGAGTAATCCAGCGTTTTCGAGAAGTGTTTCGAGTTGGGCTTCGCCGTATTTTCCGCGGGTTTGAGAATTAGAGAGTGCGCCCGCTAACTTTGTGGTTTCGCGAAGCAGCGTCTCGTTACCTAATTTCATATTCTCAATCTGGGTACGCATCTCAGATTCAGCACGAGTACGTTTCAATTCAGCTTCTTGGGTTTGGGTGGTGAGTTGGGCCATTCCCGTCGTCACAGCGCGGAGTTGTTCATTGAGAGTGGTGAGACGATTTTCTTCTTCACGCATCGCATCGATCTGAGAGTTGAGAAGCGTCACTTTTCCGCGCTCGGAATTGAGTCGGAGCGCGCCGATGACAAGGCCTACTCCTAAACCAATCACGAGGCCGATAATCAGATACGCCGCACCATTCATGCCCTTATCGTGGCAGGAAGGACTGACATTGACGGTTAGGCTCTACCCCTTGTGAGCCTCTCCATCGGAATCGTCGGTCTACCGAATGTCGGAAAATCGACCCTCTTTAACGCCCTGACAAAGAACAATGTCTTGGCCGCGAATTACCCATTCGCCACTATTGAGCCCAACGTTGGCGTTGTCGGCGTCCCTGATGCTCGTCTTGATGTCCTTGCCAAGATCTTCAGCTCCGAAAAAATCATTCCTGCCGCAGTCTCTTTCGTTGATATCGCTGGCATCGTAAAAGGCGCTTCCGAAGGCGCTGGCCTTGGAAATAAGTTTCTTGCCAACATCCGCGAGAGCGATGCAATCTGCCAAGTCATCCGCGTCTTTAGCGATGGCGATGTCGTCCACGTCGATGGTCGCGTTGATCCCGCCAGCGATATTGAAACTATTAATACCGAACTTCAATTAGCTGATCTTCAAACTATTGAGAAAGCAATCCCTCGTATCGAAAAAGAGGCGCGCCAAAATAAAGAGCGCGCTGCAGTTCTTGATGCCGTGAAAGCGGCTGAAAAAGTGATTGCCGATGGAAAAGTACTTTCCCAATCCGATGTAGATCTTGCGCTCATCAAAGAACTCGGTCTACTGACCGCAAAGCCATTCCTCTATGTCTTCAATGTCGATGCTGCTGAATTAGCTGATGCAGCGCTCCGCCAGAAATTATCAGCCCTTGTTGCTCCAGCCGAAGCTATCTTCTTGGATGCAAAGACGGAAGCAGAATTAAGTGAACTTGATGATGCTGAAGCGCTCGAACTGTTGAAGTCAATTGGCCTAGAAGAACCAGGCCTTGCCACTCTTGCCCGTGTCGGATTTAAAACTCTTGGACTTCAAACCTATTTAACTGCCGGTCCAAAAGAAGCGCGCGCATGGACCATCCATAAAGGCGATACTGCACCTGCTGCCGCGGGGGTTATTCACACTGATTTCCAAAAAGGTTTTATCAAAGCCGAAGTAATTTCATTTGATGATCTCGTAGCTGCGGGCTCCATGAATGAAGCCAGAGCAAAGGGGAAGGTTCGAATGGAAGGCAAGGAATACATAATGCGCGACGGAGATGTAGTGGAGTTTCGTTTCAATGTCTAAATCACCTCATTTAAATGGCTTAGCGCTGAAAAGCCGCGAAGAGCTCCGAAATATCGCAATCATCGCCCACGTTGACCATGGCAAGACCACTCTTGTTGATGCCATGTTGTGGCAATCCGGCGCTTTTGAAGCCCATAAGAATCAATCTGAATCCCAAGATCGCGTTATGGATTCGATGGATTTGGAGCGCGAAAAAGGAATCACCATCCTTGCTAAGAACACTGCTGTGAAGCGCGGTAACACCATCGTCAACATCATTGATACCCCAGGCCACGCCGACTTCGGTGGCGAAGTAGAGCGCGGACTTGAAATGGTGGATGGCGTTGCACTTCTTGTTGATGCATCCGAAGGTCCACTTCCACAAACTCGTTTCGTACTTCGTAAGGCCTTACAGAAAAATCTTCCAGTTATCTTGATCATCAATAAAGTCGATCGCCCCGATGCTCGAATCGCAGCAGTTGTGGATGAGGCATATGGATTATTCCTTGATCTTGATGCCACTGAAGATCAAATCGATTTCCCTATCGTCTACACATCCGCAAAAGCAGGTCGCGCTTCTTTAAATAGACCAACCGATGGCGGAATGCCTGATGCAGAAAATCTTGATGTTCTCTTCGACGTTATCTTCAAAACAATTCCAGCTCCGAAATATCACGAAGGTGCACCTCTCCAAGCACACGTCACCAACCTTGATTCATCTCCATACCTTGGTCGCCTTGCGCTCTGCCGCGTCCATGAAGGCGTAATCAAAAAAGGTCAGATGGTCACATGGATTAAAACCGATGGATCACAAGAGAAGGTAAAGATCTCTGAATTGATGATCACTGAAGGTCTAGAGCGAGTTCCTGCGACCGAAGCTGGTCCGGGAGACATCATCGCTGTGGCTGGAATTGAAACCATCACTTTGGGTGAAACTTTGGCCGATGCCGAAAATCCACACCCGCTGCCGTTAATTACCGTTGATGAGCCAAGTATTTCGATGACAATCGGTATCAATACATCGCCACTTGCAGGTCGCGTTGGAAAGAAATTGACTGCGCGCTTGGTAAAGAATCGCCTTGATGCAGAACTCGTCGGAAACGTCTCACTTCGCATTCTCCCGACCGATCGCCCCGATACCTGGGAGGTCCAAGGTCGCGGAGAACTTCAACTTGCAGTTCTTGTTGAAATGATGCGCCGCGAAGGTTTTGAATTAACAGTTGGAAAGCCACAAGTTGTCACAAAGATGATTGATGGCAAATTACATGAACCGATGGAACGCCTTACTATTGATGCACCAGAAGATTATCTTGGTGTTATCACCCAACTCATGGCGCTCCGCAAAGGTCGCATGGAGCAGATGGTGAATCACGGAACTGGATGGATCCGTATGGATTTCAAAGTTCAATCACGCGGTCTTATCGGATTCCGTACCGAGTTCCTTACTGAAACTCGTGGAACGGGACTTCTCCACCATGTCTTCGATGGTTACGAAGCGTGGAACGGTGAATTGCGTACTCGCAACACAGGTTCACTCGTTTCTGATCGCGCTGGAACTGCGACGTCATATGCCATCTTTGGATTACAAGAGCGCGGCACGATCTTCTGTCAGGTCGGCGCCGATGTCTATGAAGGTATGGTGATTGGCGAGAACTCTCGTCCTGAAGATATGGATGTGAATATCGTTCGCGAAAAGAAACTTACCAATATGCGCGCCTCAGGTTCCGATGAGAATGAGAAGTTGATTCCACCAAAGATTCTTAACTTGGAACAAGCTCTGGAATATTGCCGCGAAGATGAGTGCGTTGAAGTAACTCCAACGTCGGTGCGTATCCGTAAAGTCATCTTCGACCAGAACGAGCGCTCGCGCCTCACCTCCAAGGCCAAGAAAGCCAACCAAGAGGGCTAGACACGCCGTTTTGCCGCATAAATAGCCGATTTGTCAGTGGTCGGTTGTGTACTCACCTGCATCGCAAAAAACGCAATACTGCAGGAGGAAACACATGAACCTACGAGAGCTAGCTTTCCAACTCTCCGCCATTACCTTGATCGCTGATGCCGCAAAGGAAGCGAAGGATCGACTGCGACGCGAATTTGCCGCAGCCTTAGAAGAGGTTGGCGCTGATTCGGCGAAGGCCGCCCTCGAAGGTGAAGAGATTGCGAAGGTCTCACTCATCCAGCCTCGTAATACGCCTGAAGTGTTAAACGAAAAGTCTTTTGTAGAGTGGGTTAAATCCAACTACGAATTCGAGATTGTCGAATCAGTCCGCGAATCTTTCCGCAAGCATGTGATGGACTCAGTCGAAAACGTTGATGGCAAAGCAATCTATAAGCGCACTGGAGAAGTTTTAGATTTCATTTCTTTTAACTCTCGCGATGCCTATATCGCAACACGTTTCCTTCATGGTGGGCGAGAAGTACTGACTGAAGCTTTCCGTGCCGGGACCCTTACTCCAACATCAGTTATGGCAGAAGAACTTCGAATGGCGGTGGGCCAATAATGAGTTACTTCAATTTAAGTGATTACGAACCCGTTGAAAATCGTATTCGTGCTTTCTGGCAGAAATATCCGAATGGCCGTTTACTCACCGATCTCCAGCGCACTGAACGCCCCGATGGTCGCATCGAATGGATCTGCCGTACTGAGGCATACACAAACTCAGATGATGTTCGTCCACAATCCACGGGTTTTGCTACCGAGATTGAAGGAACATCACCTGTTAATCGCGCTAACGCTAGCGAGAACTGCGAAACCTCAAGTATTGGTCGCTGCCTTGCAAATCTTGGTTTTGCGACGAAAGGGAAACGTCCCAGCCGCGAAGAGATGACAAAAGCAGCGCGGGCAAATACTCGTAAAGCCCTAACTAAGAGCGATTGGGAGAGCCTCATTAGCCGCCTCCATGGCTGCACCAATCTCAACCAACTCAAAGCCTGGTCTGCTTATGCCGCCGGTTTCTCTATGCCTGATAACAAGCGCAATGAACTACTTGGGATTTTCAATACCCATAAAGAGAGCTTAAGTCGGAAAGTGGATGTGGCCTAACGAGTTTCAAATTAGCGTCACGCTAATCGCACGATGATCGCTGACTCCATAATGCTCATGGATCACAGCCGTCACATCGCCTGGGCTTAACTCTTTACTCATGATGTAATCAAACTCAATCGATGGCTTCCATGATGGATATGTTGGACCAACTGCAAGATCATTCCAGCCTGCAACTCTTGGCCCCAGCCCCCATGGCAGATTGAAATCTCCCGTCATGATGTGAATCCCAGGCAATTGTTCGACCCACCTACTTATCTTGCGAAGTTGTTGAACATTCTTTAACGGCACAAAAGATAAATGTGTTGTCGTTACTGAAATCCCATTTTCAAGTTCAGCCACCAGCGCTGAACGAGGTTCATCTGAAACATAGATAAGTCGTGGTCGTTTTTCGCCTGCAACTAATAACGGCATACCTAGTGGAGCTTTACCAAGGTTAATGCGATGCCATCTCTTAACAGGAACTTTGGAGACAATTCCAATTCCGTACATAGCTTCATTAGGAAGCGATGAAGTGTTATCAAAAACTATGTCATCTTTCACTCCGTGCCACTTTTCACCAGGAGTGCCATACATCGATGGTGCGAATGCCCAATGTTTGGCTCCAAGCACTTCAGCTACATCCGCAATTTGATTTCCAAGTCCCGAACGACTCTGTTGCACATCCACCTCTTGCAAAGCAATCACATCGAAATCGGCTTCATCATGTAACTTCACAACCGCTTCATGAAGAGTTGTTCCAGATTGCGGCGGAATCGCCATTCCATGCAGCAGGTTCCACGAGGTCACAGTGAAGCCCGAGGTAGATGCCATGAAGGCAGGCTAGTAGGGTCGCCCCGTGCTCTTGAACCTTCCACTCTCACGTTCCAAACTCGATCGCGCTGCTCATCTCCGCGCGGATCAAGCTGCGATTGATGAGCTCTGGAGCAGGGCAAAAGTGATCGAAATGCTTGGCGATAAGTTCAAAGTTACTTCTAGCGGACTTAATTTCCAGAGCTCAAAAGATGTTGAAGGCGAACGATATTTCCTTGGTCTTGATAGAGATGGAGTTCCGTACTTTGTGGCCCATCGCAGTACGGATCAGAAAGAATTTCCAGAAGATTTCAAATCCCTTCGCACCATCGGCGCGCTTCTTAATTCCCTTGAGATCGGCGCAGCAGTTCACGCGCTCGCCTTAACGCAATGGCATGAAGCGCACAAAAGGTGTGCAAAATGTGGCGCCTCTACTCACCCCACATTTGCTGGAGCAGTTCGGGAATGTGATTCCTGCGAAGCATCGCATCACCCTCGAACCGATCCTGCAATCATCGTGCTGGTTAAAGATTCTTCCGATCGAATTCTTTTGGGACGCCAGAAAATCTGGCCAGAAAAACGTTTCTCAACTTTTGCGGGCTTTGTTGAACCAGGTGAATCATTTGAAAGTTGCGTGAGCCGTGAAGTAGAAGAAGAGTGTGGTGGCGTTGTCACCGAGATGAAATATCTAGGCTCTCAACCTTGGCCATTCCCAGCCTCCATCATGATTGCATATGAAGCAGTCATCTCTAATCCCGATACCGTCAAAGCAGATGGCGAAGAGATTGAAGAAATCATCTGGCTCTCTCGTAGTGAGATTAAAGAAAAGTGTGGTTCCGGTGAATTACTTCTTCCACCAATCATTTCTGTCGCACGCGCGATGATTAATGCGTGGTACGGACCAAACGCCAAAGAAGAGCTACAAGGTGGCGAATCGTGGCGCAATTAGCAGAAGAAATTCTTGCTGCGCTGGATACTGAACAACGCGCTGTTGCTACTGCTGTACGTGGACCGGTCTGTGTCATTGCAGGAGCTGGTACTGGAAAAACTCGCGCCATCACTCATCGCCTTGCCTACGCCGTTGATATCGGTGTCGTCGATCCTCAGAGAATTCTTGCCCTGACATTTACGGCTCGAGCAGCGGGAGAGATGCGCACCCGACTTCGCGCCCTCGGTGTTCCCAACGTTGCGGCCCGCACCTTTCACGCAGCGGCTCTCAAGCAGCTCATGTATTTCTGGCCCCACGTCTTGGGCGGCCGTTTCCCCTCACTTCTCACCACAAAAACCGGCTTTCTAGGCGAGGCAATCAACCGGGCCAATGTCAGCGCCACAAAGAGCAACTCAGTCTTGCGTGATGTCGCAGGAGAAATCGAGTGGGCAAAGGTAATTGGCTTGGCTCCAGATGAGTACATCAAAGCGGTCGATGATTACGCCCGCCCCATTCGAGTCTCCAATAACAAAGTCGATGCCACTCAAATCGCAAAAGTCTATGAAGCATACGAATCTCTCAAGAAACAAGAACGCGCCATCGATTTTGAAGATGTATTACTACTCACTGTTGGAATGCTGGAAGAAGAACGTGACGTCCGGGACCGAGTCCGCGATCAATATCGCTACTTCACAGTTGATGAATACCAAGATGTCTCGCCTTTACAACAACGCCTCTTAGATCTCTGGTTGGGTAAGCGTGACGATATCTGTGTCGTAGGGGACCCCGCACAAACTATTTACTCATTTGCTGGCGCAACTCCCGCATTCCTACTTAACTTCACCAACAAATATCCAGGCGCTGAAGTAATTAGACTCACCTCGGGTTATCGCTCAACACCAGAAATTATCAACACTGCCAACACAATCCTGCGCAGCGCCAGCCTTGGCCACGAACTTGATGCCATCAACGAACATGGCGAGAAACCCGAAGCGCAAGGTTTTAAAACTGAAAAAGAAGAGATAGACGCTCTCGTTAATCTCATCCAAAAAGATTTAACAAATGGCATTCATGGTTACGAGATCGCCGTTCTTGCTCGCACCAACTCTCAACTCGAAAGTTTTGAAGCAGCGCTGAGCTCAGCTGGTATTGAAAATCAGATCCGTAACGCTGAGCGTTTCTTCAATCGCACAGAAGTCCGGGAAATCCTTAAAGCGATTCGCAGCGCTTCTGTTCTATCGGAAGGAGATTGGCTGGCAGATCTTCGTGACGCGATGAAGCCATTCGGTGAGAGCGAATATGTCCGCTCCTTTCTTCAGTTAGCGCGCGAATTGGAAACTGAGGGCCTCACTTCTCTCCGTGGCTTCTTACGCGAATTGGAAGATCGTGCTGAGCAGAACAATCCTCCAACGCTGCCTGGGGTTGCGCTCGCAACACTTCACGCGGCAAAAGGCTTGGAATGGAAGAAGGTCTATCTCGCAGGCGTCAGCGCCGACATCTTGCCGTGGGGTTCTCAGCCGGCCGAGGAGGAACGACGCCTTTTTTATGTTGGAGTCACGCGTGCGCAACAGAGCTTGGTGATTAGTTACTACGGAGTTCCGAGCCCATTTCTGGCTGAAGCCGGGCTATAAATAATTCGTTTGCATCATGAACATTCGATGCATTACCCTTCCACGACTATGACACAGGTAAGAACCACTTCAACAGCGATGAGTGCTACACGCACACACCGCTATTGGTTCACGCCTGCATTTGGTTACAACTATTTTGCAACCAAGTCAGCCAAGGCCGATGGATTCGGCACCTGGAGCTCTATCGGATAACACCGATAAGGAAGCCCAGGGGCCTCGAATCCACAAGGATTCAGGCCCCTTTTTCTTTATCTGGTGAATATCTACAGAGACTAAAAAAGGAAAGGCAAAGGTGAGAACGATGACAGTTCTCTTCAGCGAACTATTGGTACCAGGATGGTCTGAAGGCGATAACGCCATGATCGGACTTGATGCAGTCACAGGTGTTTACGGCACCGACCGCGCATTTACCCTGCCCTGCCACAACTCCAATCCAGAGATCTTCTTCTCTGAGAAGAGTGAAGAGATCGCCTATGCCAAGTCCCTCTGCGGTGGCTGCCCCGTAAAGCGCGAGTGCTTG
>JAPOJL010000139.1 GCA_029978425.1 Actinomycetota bacterium | reverse complement strand
ATTGATTGGATTAAAGATAGAGTTAAAGAACGCACATCATGGGACGGCGGGGCTCTTATCGCCGTTGGTCTTGTAATTCTTTTTCTTGGACCATTTGCTAAATGGGCTGCAATAGCAGCAATCGCATGGGGAGCGTATACCCTGTGGAAGTCTGAGGATTAAAAATGTCTGAGTTGGAAACTGAAGTTAAACTTCTCAAGAAAGAGTTAGAAGACCAAAGAAAAATACACGATAGGCTAGACGTTGCGATTGAGAAATTGACCGATGTTTCCAACTCTATTTACCGTATGCTTGCGGTGCATGAAGAAAAACTATCACAACAAGAAAAGGTAGATGATATCCTTTTTGAGAAAGTGAAAGAAAGAGCAGAAGAATTAGACATTGTTTATCGTGATTTACAAAGAGATATATCACAAGTAGAAAAAAGACTTTTACTAGAAATCAAATCATTAAAATCAGACCTTACTGATAGGGTCGGTATCTTAGAAAGGTGGCGCTGGTTTATACTAGGTGGTGCCTTGGTTCT
>JAPOJL010000138.1 GCA_029978425.1 Actinomycetota bacterium | reverse complement strand
GGCTACAGCAACGACAGCAAAAGGGTTCAGAACACTGATTACAACACTCACAAAAAAAATGGCAGAGGATTTAACAGACTATTTATACGAAAAAGGCTTACGCGTTCGATATATGCATTCTGATGTCGATTCAGTTGAAAGAGTAGAGATATTAAGAGATTTAAGGCTTGGTGAATTTGATATCTTAGTCGGAATAAATCTGCTCAGAGAGGGTCTCGACTTACCAGAAGTTGGTCTAGTTGCAATTTTAGATGCTGATAAAGAAGGTTTCTTAAGATCAGAGGGTTCGCTTATACAGACTATTGGACGAGCTGCACGAAACCTTGAGGGTAAGGCAATTCTATATACGGATAAAATAACTGGCTCAATAGACAGGGCTCTTGCTGAGACAAATAGAAGACGAGATATTCAAGAAAAATATAATATTGAAAATAACATCACGCCAAAAACAGCAACATCAAGAATTAAAGACGTAATGGAGGGTGCCAGATCACTTAAAAAACAAAAAAGTGAAACTAATGAGTCTGCCGATCTATATGATG
>JAPOJL010000137.1 GCA_029978425.1 Actinomycetota bacterium | reverse complement strand
GGGGCTGTGCAACTCCCCGATAATGATGGAACTTTCAGAACTGTTACAATGAGAACGAGTTGGAAAGGATACGATAAAATTGATCCATCATGGTCTCTTACAGATGTGCTTAATTGGGTACACACTGGTAGGTCACCCCGGGGTAACCGTAACGCCAACTCTAACTCGAACTCGAACTCGAACAACAATAACAACGTACGGATGAGACGTCCCACACGAGAAGAGAGGCGCAATCTTAATTCTAATAACAACTCCAACTCCAATAACAATAACAATAACAATCGTAGGAACTCCAACTCCAACTCCAACTCCAACTCCAATAACAATCGTAGGAACAACAAATAAATTTCTATGTTTACATTAAATGGTGCGTTTAACAGCCGACACGATTCGGAGAAGGCGCGCAGAAGGGTTAGCACCACCACCGGTACCCAATAATTTTAATTATATGAACACCCAGACGAGGGAAAGGGAAAGACAGAAGATGATTGATGACATTAAGAAAAGACGAAATTCCCCAAATCTTTTACCCAATAACGTCAATAAGAA
>JAPOJL010000136.1 GCA_029978425.1 Actinomycetota bacterium | reverse complement strand
CTTGAGGTCCTAAATTACCTTTTTCTCCTTGTGCTCCTACTTCTCCTTTTTGACCCTTAGTACCTTGATCACCAGTATCACCTTTTTGACCAGTTGCTCCTTGAGCACCTGTTGGTCCTATAGGTCCTGTGTTTCCTTGATTACCTTGAGGACCAGTTGGTCCAGTAGCACCTTTTTCTCCATCTGCACCTTGTGCACCAGTATTACCTTGATTACCTTGTGGACCTGTTGGTCCTACATCTCCTTTGTTTCCTTGATTACCTTGAGGACCTGTTGCACCTTGTGCACCAGTATTACCTTGAGGTCCAGTAGCACCTTGTGCTCCTTCAATTCCTTGATTACCTTGAGGTCCAGTGGGTCCAGTAGCACCTTTTTCTCCAGTAGTACCTTGAGCACCTTCATCACCTTGTGGACCAATTGCACCAGTAGTACCTTGAGCACCTACTTCTCCTTTTTGTCCTTTATTTCCTTGATTACCTTGAGGTCCAGTAGATCCTGTTTCTCCTTTTTCTCCTTGATCACCTTGAGGACCAGTTGCTCCTTGAGCACCAGTTTGTCCAG
>JAPOJL010000135.1 GCA_029978425.1 Actinomycetota bacterium | reverse complement strand
GTAGAATGATTGTTCAGGTAACTCATCTAATTCACCACTTAAGATTAGTTTGAAACCTGAAATAGTTTCAGCTAAACTTACATATTTACCAGGAGAACCTGTAAATACTTCAGCTACGAAGAATGGTTGTGATAAGAAACGTTCAATTTTACGAGCACGAGCTACAACTAAACGATCTTCTTCAGATAATTCGTCTAAACCTAAAATTGCAATAATATCTTGTAGAGATTTATATGTTTGTAAAATCTTTTGGACTTCACGTGCAACCCTGTAATGTTCATCGCCTACTATCCTTGGGTCAAGAATTCTCGAAGTTGAGTCTAGTGGATCCACAGCAGGATAAATTCCTATTTCTGCAATTTGTCTTGAAAGTACTGTAGTTGCATCTAGGTGAGCAAATGAAGTTGCAGGCGCTGGATCTGTTAAATCATCTGCAGGAACATAAATTGCTTGAACAGAGGTAATTGAACCTTTGTTTGTTGTTGTAATTCTTTCTTGTAAATTACCCATATCAGTAGCTAGAGTTGGTTGATATCCAACAGCTGATGGAATTCTACCGAGCAAAGCTGATAC
>JAPOJL010000134.1 GCA_029978425.1 Actinomycetota bacterium | reverse complement strand
CCTCATCATGACTAAGTGCAAGCATAAAGTTCTCTGTATAGTTATATGTAATAGAGAAAGTTACACTATTTTGATGGAATTGCCTAAACCAAGGATCTATTTCAAAATAATCAAGCATATCGTGCATCCATCCCATATTCCATTTCAAGTTAAACCCTAACCCTCCCATGTCAGTTGGTTTGGTTACCATTGGCCAAGTTGTTGATTCTTCAGCGATAGAAAGTGCACCTGGGAAGTGTTGGAAGAGTACATGATTAGCCTGTTGAAGAAATTTAACGGCTTCTATATTTTCATTCCCACCATTTTCATTGGGTATCCATTCTCCATCTGGACGTAGATAATCTCTGTAAAGCATGGAAGCTACAGCATCTACTCTTATGCCATCAATATGAAACTCTTCAAACCAATAAACGAGATTTGCTACTAAGAAATTTCTTACTTCGTTTCTGCTGTAATTAAATATTAGGGTTCCCCATTCTTTGTGTTCACCTATTCGTGAATCTCCATGCTCATAAAGATGGCAACCATCAAAAAATGCTAAACCATGCTTATCTTTTGGAAAATGACCAGGCACCCA
>JAPOJL010000133.1 GCA_029978425.1 Actinomycetota bacterium | reverse complement strand
AGGGAAGGCGCGAAGTGGGGTAACAGTGATGGTTTCATCATCGCCGAAGGAATTCATACGAGTCATACATGCAAGACGAGGCTTGCCGTTGATTTCCATCGAACAAGAGCCGCACTTTCCGGCTTTGCAGTTCCAACGCACCGCTAAATCAGGCATCTGGGTGCCTTGAACGCGATGAATTACATCGAGGACGACTTCGCCTTCGTTGGCATCAACGCTGACTTCTTTGAAATCACCATTCTTGGAATCACCGCGCCAGATGCGCATATTTACTTTGCGGGTCATTTAATTGCCGCCTTTCGCGAGTTCCTTCTCGGTGAAATATTTCTTTAATTCATCCATCTCAAATAACTCTAGAAGTTCAGATGGCAACATCTTCGCAGGTTGCGCTTCAACTTCTACTGCTTTGCCGCTCCACTTGGTGAGGTGATTAACCTGGCGCCAGTTTGGATCCATCTTCGGATAATCATCACGGGTGTGGCCACCACGAGATTCTTGACGCTCTAACGCAGAGCGCGCGATTGACTCAGAAACTAACAACATATTCTCGAGATCAATTGCTAGGTGGAATCCTGGGTTAAATGCTTTACCGC
>JAPOJL010000132.1 GCA_029978425.1 Actinomycetota bacterium | reverse complement strand
GGGAGGTAAGTCTAATTCTGGGGAAGGAGGAGAGGATCCCTCAAGATTTAACAACGAAAGAAGATCAAAAATTAAACAAATTGCTTCGGGTAGATTCGGGGTAACTGCAGAATATCTAGTTAATGCAGAGGTAATCCAAATAAAAATGGCTCAAGGAGCAAAACCTGGTGAGGGTGGACAACTACCAGGACATAAAGTCAATAAGATGATAGCTAAGCTGAGGTACGCAAAACCGGGCGTAGGATTAATTTCTCCACCTCCACATCACGATATATACTCAATTGAGGATTTATCACAGTTAATTTTTGATCTCAAACAAGTTAATCCAGAGGCATTAATTTCTGTAAAACTGGTCGCAGAACCCGGAGTTGGAACCATAGCTGCTGGGGTAGTAAAAGCTTACGCTGATTTAATCACAATTTCAGGGTATGACGGAGGGACAGGCGCCAGCCCACTCAGTTCAGTTAAATATGCGGGCAGTCCATGGGAGCTTGGTTTGTCTGAAACTCATCAGGTTCTTTGTAAGAACAATATGAGGCATAAGGTCAGACTCCAAACTGATGGCGGACTCAAAACAGGACTTGATGTAGTAAAAGC
>JAPOJL010000131.1 GCA_029978425.1 Actinomycetota bacterium | reverse complement strand
AAACTCTTCATATAAAAAGATTTTGTTTTAAATTAATTGGCTCGAAAAACTCACACGTTTCTTCTAATAAATTTTCAAATATCACCCACGAAAACGTGGAGCTATTAAATTTATATTAAAGTTACTAATTGTCAAGAAACTAATAAATATATTTTTAATATAGCTAAATTTAATTATATAATACTAAAAATGCCTAAAATTATTGCCACAATTAACCAAAAAGGTGGGGTTGGTAAAACAACAACTGTAATTAACCTTGCCACTGGACTTTCTTTGCTTGGAAAAAAGGTTTTAATTATTGATTTAGATCCTCAAGGTAATTCCACTAGTGGTCTTGGGTTGGATAAAAATGAAATTCAATTATCCACATATGACCTACTTATAGGTTCGCATAGATTAAATTCAATAATAAGAAAGATAGATTTAGAGGATAATAAAAGTGTCTACATATCACCTTCAACAGAACAGCTTTCAGGTGCTGATATTGAACTGTACGATGAAGATAGAAGAGAGTTCAGACTTAAAGACCAATTGAATAATGAAGAAATTAATAATTTCGACTATGCTCTTATAGATTGTCCTCCATCTTTGAGTTTACTTTCAATAAATGCTCTATCAGCATCTG
>JAPOJL010000130.1 GCA_029978425.1 Actinomycetota bacterium | reverse complement strand
GGTTGGTTGTTGGTCGGTGGTTGTCGTTGGGCGTTGTGGGGTGGTGTTGGTTGTTGTTAGCCATGGTTGGGTGTTGTTTGCTGGTCGTTGGTTGGAGGTGGTGGTTGTTTGTTGTTGTTTGTTGTTGGTTGTGTGTTGTTTGGTGTTTGTTGTTGCCGTTGATGCTGCTGTTGCTGCCGCGGTTGATTTTGTTTGTTGTTTGTTGTTTGTTTGATTGTTTGGTTGTTGTTGCCGCTGTTGTCGTTGTGGTGGTGGTTGTTGTTGTGGTTGTCGTTGCCGTTGTTGTTGTTGTTGGTGGTCTCCGTCGGTTCGTTGTTTCGCATTTGAAAATTCATCAAAGTCATCATCATCGTCATCATTATCATCGTCGTCGTCATTATCATCATCATCGTCACAATATGAATCGTCGTCATCATCATCGTCATCATCATCATATTCAACATCATCGTCATCGCCATGGCCATCGTCATCACCCATCGTCATCATCATCGCCGTCATCGTCGTCGCCATCGTCATCATCGCCCTCATCATCATCACGGTCACGACCACGATCACGATCATGCTCATGGTCATGGACATGATCATGACCACCATGATCATTACCGTCAACGGAACCAGCATCATCATCCTACGATTACTCTTCAT
>JAPOJL010000012.1 GCA_029978425.1 Actinomycetota bacterium | reverse complement strand
GTTCAGGATTACCGGGAGAAGAGGGCGGCAAGTTACTTGATGTGAAAGATTGGTCCGGAACTACTGCACCAACAGTTGCATTTGGACAGGGATATTCCGTCACAGCAATGCAGGCCACATCGGTATTTGCCACGATTGCAAATGATGGCGTGCGGGTAACTCCCACAGTTGTTGCGGGTGTAAGTGATGCAGCCGGACGATATACACCTGCAAACAAACAGAAGTCGGTGCGAGTCATTAGTCCTGTTACGGCGCAGAAGATGAGATTGATGATGGAGAGCGTCGTCTCTGCATCGGGAACCGCCCCAGCAGCTGCAATTCCTGGCTACCGCGTTGCGGGCAAGACTGGAACTGCACAGCGAGTTGATGATTCATGTGGTTGCTATCGGGGATACACCGCTTCATTTATTGGTTTTGCTCCGGCAGATAAACCCGAATTTGTAGTGTCAGTAACCATTCAAGATCCAAAGGGATTTCACTGGGGCGGATATCTTGGTGGACCAGTCTTCAAAAAAGTCATGAGCTTCGTTCTTAAGGATCAACATATTCCACCAACGAAACCAGCTGAGTTTATGTATGTACTCAATGAGAAGGAGCTTAAGGCTCGACAAGCTGCGGAAGCGTCACAAAGCAAAAATCAAAATCAAACTCGAGTCCAGAGCAATGACTGAACTCAGGAGATCAGAGCCACATCAAAAGAATTTGGGTGAGATTGCTGCTTTTTTAGGCATAAGTGTTGATGAGAAATCGTCATCAACTCTCATTACGGGGATGACGAGCAATTCCTCCAATGTTAAAGAAGGCGATATTTTTCTAGCGTTTCCAGGGGCGAAAACCCACGGCAGCGCTTTCCTTACATCCGCTGTGGAGCGTGGTGCGAGGGCGGTTCTCACTGACATCGCAGGAAGCGAACTTTCCTCCGTTCGTGATTCTGCAATCCCCGTGTTGGTAGTTCCGAATCCACGCTCCCAGGCCGGATATCTCGTAAGTTGGTTTCATAATTCTCCGAGCTCTGATTTCTATCTTGCGGGCATAACGGGAACTAATGGAAAAACCACGACAACCTATCTACTAAATCAAATCTGGCAGTTGGCGCATTTCAATTCAGGCCTTATTGGCACCGTTGGCATCACTATCGGAAGTGATTATTTCCCGGCGCAGCACACAACTCCCGAGGCGGATGCTTTACAAAACATTCTCTCGGTCATGCAAGAACGACATATGCGCGCTGTTGCAATGGAAGTTAGCAGCCACGCTCTTGCACTTCATCGAGTGGATGGGACACATTTCAAAGCTGTCGGATTTACCAATCTGACTCAAGATCATCTTGACTTCCATAAGACTATGGAGGATTACTACCAAGCAAAACGAGAACTTTTCACAGCGGAATTTGCAGAGCATGCTTTTATCAATATTGACGATGCGTATGGAAAGCGTCTCAATGAAGAAGTTTCAATACCCTCATCATTAATCTCTCGAACTAATAAGGAAGCTCATTGGCATTACGAATCGATCACACCACAAGCACGCGGATTTGAGGTAAGTATTAGGGGAGAGGGTGGAGTTCTGATCGAAGGCGTCACTCATCTCAACGGCGAGCATAATCTTGATAATTTATTACTTGCAGTTGCGATGGCGGTAAATAGCGGCGTCGATCCACTCGTCATTGGGAATGGATTACTTCGATTGACAGGGGCGCCCGGACGACTCGAAAGCATTGAATGCGGCCAAGATTTCATAGCTCTTGTTGATTACGCACATACCCCTGATGCGGTAGAGAAAGTATTGAGTTCACTGCGAAATCCAACGATCAAGCGCGTCATTGGAGTTCTTGGATGTGGCGGAGATCGCGACGCTTCCAAGCGTCCACTCATGGGCAGAGCGCTGTACGAGGGATGCGATATTGCGATATTTACTAGCGACAACCCTCGTTCTGAAGATCCAGAGGCAATTCTCAAAGATATGACGTCGAGCATCTCTCTTGATGCAAAGACCACAGTACTTGCTGATCGCAGAGCAGCAATTGCACATGCCGTTTCACTCGCACAACCGGGTGATGTGGTCATCGTCCTAGGTAAAGGTCATGAAAAGGGCCAAGAGATTAAGGGCGAGAAGCTTCCTTTTAGCGATCAAGAAGAGTTGCGCCGTGCCATCGAGGTTAAGTCATGATCGCGATGACCCTTGGTGAAATTGCCACAGTTATGTCGGGTGAGATTCACGGCGATTTGAATAAAACTGCAACCCTCAGCACATCAGCTCAATTTCACTTCGATTCTCGCCAGATAGTGAAGGGAGATGTTTTCATCGCCCTATTGGGAGAGAAAGCAGATGGCCATAACTATGTTGGCGACGCTATTAAAAATGGGGCAGCTCTTTCTATCGTTACCAAGCAAGTCCCGGGTCCACATATCCTTGTGAAGGATGTTTTGAGTTCTCTAGGCAACCTTGCACACCATGTGCGACATGCAATTCCGGATTTGAGAGTCATTGGCATCACAGGGTCTCAGGGAAAGACCACAACTAAAGATATGTTGTATTCGATTCTTAAGGCTGAGGGTGAAACAGTTGCCGCGCAGGGTTCATTTAATAATGATTTAGGTGTTCCGCTCACGATTTTGCGTTGCAGCGAAACCACAAAGTTCTGTATAGCTGAGATGGGCGCGCGACATGGTGGAGATATCTTGGCGCTCACCAAGATTGCAAATCCTGATGTGGGAGCAGTTCTGAAAGTAGGAAATGCTCATATTGGTGAATTTGGTTCGCAGGAGAAAATTGCGGCCACAAAAGGTGAACTGATCGCAGGACTTAAATCTGGTGCAACTGCAATCCTGGGGACTTACGATCGCTTCACTCCGGCGATGCAGATTCCAAGCGGTGTAAAGAAATTTACTTTTGGCGAGGGCCATGATTGCACTGTGCGCGCAGCAGATATTGAATTTCGAGGGGGATACGCGCATTTTGATCTTGTCACGCCCGAGGCGCGGGAGGCTGTCGAACTTCGAGTCATTGGACTTCATCAAATCGCTAATGCGTTAGCAGCAGCGGCGATCGCTCACGCACTTGGTGTTTCCACGAGCCATATTTCTTCAGCTCTCTCTACCCATGAAAGTGCGAGCAAATGGCGTATGGAGATCCATGAAGGTAGCGAGATGATATTGATCAACGATGCCTACAACGCTAACCCAGAAAGTATGGAATCAGCACTTCGCACCTTAGTTTTGCTAACCCAAGAACGTTGTGGTCGCTCTTGGGCCTTTCTTGGAACCATGCATGAGTTGGGAGTCGATTCACCCGCAATGCACCGCGGCATAGGAGCGCTTGCTACCGAACTGGGAGTTGATCACTTGGTATCTATCGGCGCTCCCGATTACTTGACTGATTTACCAAGATCGAGCACAACAACGCATTACTTTGACTCTGTGAGCGCAACACTTCCATTGTTGAGTGAACTTGAAGCTGGCGATGTAATTCTTGTGAAGGCTTCGCGAGCTGAACACTTGGAAGATTTAGCGAAAGAAATTGAAGATCGTTGGTCCGTATTGCAATCAGAAAGAGATGAAGGAGAGAACGCGTGAGAGGCATATTGATTTCGGGAGCAATGGCATTTCTCTTTAGTTTCTTTGCTACTCCAGCGTTCATCAAGTTCCTTGCACGTCGTGGGTATGGACAACAGATACGTGATGATGGTCCAAAGACCCATCATGTAAAGCGCGGAACGCCAACCATGGGTGGAATCATCTTGATCCTCGCCGCTGTTATCGGTTACTTAACATCACACCTTGTCACTGGCGTTGCGATGACAACTTCGGCGCTCCTAGTTATTGGTCTTATCGTTGGACTTGGTTTCGTTGGCTATCTCGATGATTGGCTAAAAGTCGTTAAACAACGCTCACTTGGTCTGCGGGCGCGCGAAAAGTTGTTGGGGCAGGCCATTGTGGCTGGAGCATTCGGAGTGCTCGCTACTCGTTTCCCTGATGATTTAGGGCTTACTCCAATGTCGGAATATCTCTCCACAGTCCGCGATACCTCGATCAAATTAGGTGTCGGAATCGTCGTGGTGTGGGCGATAGTCATGGTTCTTGGAACAAGTAATGGAGTTAATCTCACCGATGGTCTCGATGGATTAGCGACAGGCGCTGCTGTGATGTCATTTCTCGCCTTCGTATTGATTGGTGTTTGGAAATTCGGTCAACGTTGCGAAGTTGCTGCAACGACAAACTGCTACACGGTACGAGATCCGCTTGATCTTGCGGTACTTGCTGCGGCCTTAGCGGGTGCATGTGGTGGCTTCTTATGGTGGAACGCCTCACCTGCTCGAATCTTCATGGGCGATACCGGCTCACTGGCTCTCGGTGGCGGACTTGCAGGACTAGCGATGACGTTGCGCACCGAACTTCTCTTGATACCGCTTGGTGGACTATTTGTCATCATCACACTCTCGGTCATTATTCAAACCACCTACTTCAAAATCAGTGGTGGAAAACGAGTATTCAAAATGGCGCCGCTACAACATCACTTTGAGTTACTTGGTTGGGGAGAAGTCACGATTGTGATCCGCTTCTGGATTATCGCTGGACTCTGTGTGGCAGCAGGTCTTGGACTCTTCTATGCCCAATGGGTGGTTGCGTGACGGATACCTTTATCTCATCACTACGGGGCGCTCATTGCATCGTTTTTGGCGCTGGCGTTACTGGCGCTCCTACGATTTCATTTCTGAAAGATAGTGGTGCTCGCGTTTCTGTTATTGATGAAAAGATAGAAGAATCGAGCGTTCTCAACTCTTTGGATTCATTAAATCTCACTGAAATTTCTTTTGCAGTCGTTTCACCTGGATGGCGTATCGATAATCCGCTCATTTCTGTCGCGCGCACAGCAGGTATCGAATTGTTGAGCGAAATAGATTTAGCGTGGCGGGTAAAGCAAGAAAAGGCACCTGATCAGCGCTGGCTCGCGCTCACCGGAACTAATGGCAAAACCACCACAGTCCAGATGGCGGAAGCGATGATGGTGGAATCTGGAATCCAAGCCCTAGCGTGCGGGAATGTAGGTTTTACCGCAATTGAAGCGGTCACCACCTCAAAAGCTGACGTCCTGGTGCTGGAGCTTTCATCCTTCCAATTGGAATGGAGCAAAGAAGCGGAATTTGAAAGCGTCGCAATTCTCAACATTGCAGAAGACCATATCGATTGGCATCAGAGCTTCGAGAACTATGCACGCGCAAAGTTCAAAATCGCAGATCGTGCGAAGATCGTCATTCTCAATCACCATGACGAAGTAATTACCCAACGCGCTAAATCTCTCACGCATCGAATTATCTGGTTCTCGCTCGATACGCCTGCTCCGCATGAAATCGGGTTGGTCGAAAACTTGATTGTCGATCGCGCATTCATCAGCGATGAAGCAGAAGCGCTCTTCGAATTATCGGATGTCACTCCAGCAGTTCCGCACAATGTTCTAAATGCGATGGCCGCCGCAGCTCTAGCTCGTTCGATTGGGTCAGACGCGAGCGCTATCGCAGAAGCGATGAAGAGATTTAAACTAGATCACCACAGATTAGAGATTGTTGTCAAGCGCGACGGCGTCACGTGGATTGATGATTCCAAAGCAACAAATCCCCATGCTGCAATGGCAGCTCTACAATCCCAATTAAGTGCAATTTGGATTGCTGGTGGTCTAGCAAAAGGCGCCGCAATGGATGAATTGATTCAACGTTGTAAAGATCGAATCAAAGTCGCCATTTTGATTGGTACAGATGCTCCCATCATTGAAGCAGCGTTACGTAAGTATGCGCCTGAAATTCAGATCGCTTCGATTGACCCTGGACTTAAGGGACTTGAAGTTATGCAACGCGCCGTTGCACTGGCACATATGCAAGCCAAGTCAGGCGACACCGTACTTTTGGCTCCGGCCTGCGCCTCAATGGATCAATTTAAGAACTATGCCGAGCGTGGAGATTTCTTCGCGCAAGCGATAAAGGAGAAGTTAGGTGAGTAATTCCAAGGCGCTCTTTGCCAGACCAGCATCGGCGTATTACTTGATTTTGGGCTCAGTTGTTGCGCTATCTGCTCTTGGACTTGTCATGGTCTTGAGCGCTTCATCAGTAAAAGCGCTCAATGAATCTGGAAACTCATTTGCTTATGTTCTTCGTCAGGCACTTTTCTTGTCGCTGTCGATTTTTATCGCATGGGTTGCCATGAAGTTGCGCCCTCAATTGTGGAAGCCGATTGCTGGTACCGCACTTCTATTCTCGTGTGCACTTCTAATCCTTCCTCAAATTCCAGGTATTGGAAAAACAGTTGGAGGAAATACCAACTGGATCGGGATTGGTAGCTTCACAATTCAACCTAGTGAATTTGCCAAAATTGGCATCATCTTGTGGTGTGCCCTTCGACTTCGGATTCATGATCAGGCCGCTAGCCAAGGAGAACCAAGTAACGCTGCAAAACTAGTGGTTCCTGGAATTGCGCTTGTGATGGCCTTGATTCTCTTAGGCCGCGATCTTGGAACTGCTGTGGTGGTTGCTGGCATTGTTGGCGGAACGCTATTCATCGCAGGAATTCCTTTACGAGTCTTTGGAATTTTAGGGCTAGGAATTGGTACGGCTTTTGCAATTCTGATCTTTACCTCCTCTAATCGTATGAATCGTTTCTCAGCTTTCTTCGATCCTTTTGCAGAAGAAAATTACAAAGGCGTTGGTTGGCAATCAGGCTCACAGCATTATGGGTCTTGCTTCAGGAGGGCCGCTAGGTACCGGTCTTGGAAGTAGTAAACAAAAATGGGGCAACCTTCCAGAAGCGCATACCGATTTCATTTTTTCCGTCATCGGTGAGGAGTTTGGATTGCTGGGAACCCTCGCAGTTCTGACTCTATTTGGACTTTTAATTTTAGGAATCTTCCGTGTTGCTCTGCGCGCTGATAGCTCTTTTGAAAGATATGCATGTGCTGGAATCGGCTGCTGGTTTGCTGTTCAAGTAATTCTCAACATCGGCACCGTCATTAGCGTCATTCCCGTTGTAGGAGTTACCTTGCCTTTTATTTCTTATGGAGGCTCATCACTTCTAGCTACATTTATCGCAATAGGTTTTGTTTTAGGTGTATTGCGACGTGATCCCGCTATTGCCGCAGAAATACGCGAGCGTAAAGCGGTGCGGAGTGCGAGAGGATAAGTCGTATGACTTACAGGGTCGTCTTGGCCGGGGGCGGAACGGCAGGACATATTGAGCCTGCGCTCGCTGTCGCTGATGCGCTCGTCGCAAAACGCAAGGATCTGAGTTGTGAGTTTCTCGGTACAAATGGAGCCTTGGAAACGCTACTAGTTCCAAAACGTGGATATCGCTTACGAACCATTCCCAAAGTTGTACTACCGCGCCAACTTCGAATCCAATCAATTTTCTTTCCAATTCAACTAGTTCGAGCTTTCCTTGCAGCGCTTCGACAACTCAAAGGAGTCGATGGACTTATCGGTTTCGGTGGATATGTTTCAGCCCCTGCTTATCTTGCGGCAACCATCAGGAAAATTCCTATTGTCATTCACGAGGCCAATGCGAAACCTGGTTGGGCGAATCGTCTAGGTAGGCATTTTGCAGAAGTCGTTGCGGTTAATTTCGAAGGAGTACGTCGCCAATGGCCGAGCGCGGTGCTTACGGGAATGCCGATTCGTCAATCAATAGCCAGTCTGGCGCAATTGCGCGATAAAGATAGTTTTCGAAAACTTCATTGTGATACCTGGGGATTTGATGCTACAAAACCAGTAATAGCGGTCTTTGGTGGCTCCCAAGGCTCACGTCACATCAATGAGGTCATCGCTCAATTTAATTCCCAATTCCAGCCCCAAGGCAGCGATCTCCAGATAATCCATGCAGTTGGCGTTAATAATCCACTACCCGAAAAGCGGGCTGGATATCTTCCACTTCCTTACTTTCATGACATGGCAGCTATTTACGGCTCTGCAGATCTACTCATTACGCGAAGTGGAGCTGTGACCTGTTCAGAGTTAGAAACGGTTGGAAAGTTCTCAATTTTGGTTCCATTGCCGCATGGAAATGGAGAGCAATTTGATAATGCACAAGCCTTAGTGGAACACGGTGCAGCCATAGCAATTGCTAATGATGAATTTGATGCAGATTGGTTGCGTAGCAATCTCATTTCTGCTCTTGAGCAGGCGAAGGCTTTCCGATCTCTCGAGACTGGTTTGAATATCCACGCTGCCGATCGCATCGCAGATCTGGCTCTTTCGGTACTGGAGAAAGGGGCAAGAAAGTGAGCCGGAATTGGTCTCAAGTAAAGGCCCACTTTGTCGGCATTGGTGGCTCCGGAATGAGCGGTATTGCGCGCATCATGTCGGCAAAAGGCGCTGCAGTTTCGGGCTCTGATCTCAATGATTCATCAAGCCTGACTGGCTTACGTACGTTAGGTATCACCACTTATGTTGGGCATGCTGCTTCGCATATTGGCGACGCCACCATGGTGATTCGTTCCAGTGCGATTCCTGAAATGAATGTAGAAATTCAAGAAGCTCTACGTCGTGGACTACCTATTTTGGAGCGAGCTACAGCTCTGGCTGAGTTACTAGTAGATAAGCGCTCTGTTGCAATCGCCGGAACACATGGCAAAACAACCACTACTTCTAGTTGACAGTGGCCCTTCAACATTGTGGGTTTGATCCTTCTTTTGCTATCGGTGCGACCGTTAGAAATTCTGGTACCAATGCCCATCACGGTGCGGGGGATACCTTTGTGGTTGAGGCGGATGAGTCCGATGGCTCATTCATCGCCTATAAACCTTTTGGGGCGGTCGTCACCAATATTGAATTGGATCATGTCGATAATTTCAAAAGTATTGATGAAATCGACCAACTCTTCAAGAATTTTGTCGCAACCATTCAACCTAAAGGATTTCTCGTTCTTTGTATCGACGATCCAGGAGTTCAGCGGCTACTAAGTTCTCTATCGGAGAGTGCGAAAGATAATCTTGAAATTATTACGTATGGGTGCGATGCGATGGCCGATGTGAAGTTGGATCGCATATTTGTTGCCGCGAAGAGCGCAACTGCCCGCGCGACATATAAAGGTCGAGTATTAGGCGAGATGGAATTAGCAATTTCAGGTCGTCACAATCTACTTAATGCCGCAGCTGCCTTGGCGGCTGCCATCACGTTAGGTGCAAATCCCGCAGAAGTCCTGGCCGGCTTGAAGTTATTTACCGGCGCTCGTCGTAGATTCGAAGTCAAAGGCGTCGTAAATGGCATCACAGTTGTCGATGATTACGGCCATCATCCCACCGAAATTCACGCCACCCTTGACATGGCGAGAACCTTTGCAGGTCAAGGTCGCGTGCTTACAATCTTTCAACCGCATCGCTATTCGCGAACCCAAGCTTTTTCGGAGGGATTTGCCGCCTCATTATCGGCCTCGGATCACACCTATCTTCTTGAAATCTATCCTGCCAGCGAGAGTCCGATTCCTGGAATTACATCGAGCTTGATCTCCTCCAAGATGAAGAGCGAGAGCGTCACCTATGAACCATCGATGCCAACAGTTGTGGAGATGGTTGCGAAAGAAGCTCGCAGCGGAGATGTCATCATCACTTTAGGCGCAGGCGATGTAAGTGCTTTGGGCAAACTAATAATTGAAGCGTTGAGCGTTTAACTACTCCTATGAGAAATTGGTCATAAAAGTCTGGCATGAGAAAGCTACATAGATCCTTTCTTCCCAAGCCTCTCCTTCTCATAAGTATTCTCGTCTTGGTTGGGGCGGCCTATTTACTCGGATGGAGCAAGATTTTTGTTGTCGAGAAAGTGGTAGTTGCCTCGCAAGATAAGGATGTCGTCAAAGAGGTAACAATGAAGTTAGCGCAACCCCCTGCAGTGGTTCAGATCGGTGAACCTCTGGCAAGAGTTGATCGTCGAGAGATTGCCTCGCGGTTACGTGAATTGTTATGGGTGGATAATGTCGAGCTCAATCGAAATATCTTCTCCGGAGAAGTGCAGATTAAAGTTCTGCCGCGCAGCCCTATCGCACGATTGATTTCAACTAATAGCGCTAATGTGGAGAGCGTCGGATTTATGAGTAGAGAGCTAGATTTCTTCTATCTGCCCCGCCAAGCAGTCCAGCAAGCAATAGCTACGGGGGAGACTAATTGGGGCGATATCCCAGAGTTGAAATTCTCAGGCGAGATCCAAAGCTCTACTAGCGCCATTCGAAGTGATATCCGAGAACTCATCACTACTCTGTCTACCCAGGGATATGGAATCCGCGCAATCGACGTGAAGAGCCCCACAGAATTCAGCAGTTTGATCGTGAGAGATAGTAGGAAGTTGGATATTTACTGGGGAAGTGTCAAAGAACTCGAGTTAAAGATTGAAGTGATGGAGCGACTCTTGGAGTTAAAGGAAAATAAACGAATCACGAGTGTGAATCTTGCAAATCCAATCGCTCCGATTGTGAAGTAAAAATCAATCCTTAAGTAAAAATATAAATCGTGTCGGTGTTTGCCACGACCCTCACCCGCGCCTACTTTTGCGCGCACAGATTAAGGAAACTCTAAGTCTAAAGTTGAGAATTAGGGTTCGAAGAGAGGCGAAAACGTGGCAACACCACAGAATTATTTAGCAGTCATCAAAGTAGTTGGAATTGGTGGCGGTGGAGTTAATGCAGTTAATCGAATGATTGACGCTGGATTAAAAGGCGTTGAATTCATTGCAATTAACACCGATGCACAAGCGCTTCTCATGAGTGATGCTGATGTGAAATTAGATATTGGAAGAAAGTTAACCCGCGGACTTGGCGCTGGCGCTGCACCTGAAATTGGAAAGCAAGCCGCCATTGATCACACTGAAGAAATTGAAGAAGTTCTTCGCGGTTCTGACATGGTCTTCGTTACCGCTGGAGAAGGTGGCGGAACTGGTACTGGTGGCGCCCCCATCGTTGCAAAGATTGCAAAAGAACTTGGCGCTCTCACTGTTGGTGTTGTAACTCGACCATTTAGTTTTGAAGGAAAGCGTCGTGCAACACAAGCGGAGGAAGGAATCGAAAATCTCCGCAAAGAAGTAGATACATTGATTGTGATTCCAAATGATCGTTTGCTCTCAATTTCCGATCGTTCTATCTCTGCTCCAGAAGCTTTTAAGACTGCAGACCAAGTTCTTCTCTCTGGTGTTCAAGGCATCACAGATCTCATTACAACTCCAGGTCTTATCAATCTAGATTTTGCGGATGTGAAGAGCGTGATGGATGGCGCAGGTTCAGCCCTCATGGGAATTGGATCTGCCCGTGGTGAAGCGCGCGCTACACGCGCTGCGGAACTTGCAATCTCATCTCCACTTCTTGAGGCGTCGATTGATGGCGCTCACGGAGTTCTCCTTTCTATTGCAGGTGGCTCAGATCTCGGCCTCTTTGAAATCAGTGAAGCCGCAGAACTTGTTGCAAAATGTGCCCACCCAGATGCCAACATCATCTTTGGTACCGTTATTGACGATGCTCTCGGAGATGAAGTTCGCGTCACCGTCATTGCTGCTGGATTTGATGGCGGAGCTCCTAAGAAGCTCTCGGTTCCCGTCATCTCAACTGCAACTCTTAATGGTCAAGCAGATCCCATTCCATCTAATGATCCGATTGCAGTTGCGATGGAAGCTCCTGCTGCTCCGGCTCGCCGCCGCATTACTTTTGAAGAGCTCGTCGCAGAAGACGAGATTGATATTCCAGACTTCATGAAGTAATTACCACATTCATGTCGAGGTCGCTCTTTACCTCGCGCGAAGGTGGCGTGAGCTCTGCTCCTTATGAGAGTTTCAATCTTGCTACACATGTAGGCGATGAACTAACAAAAGTTCTTGCAAATAGAGAGATCCTTGCCCAGCGCTTTGGAATGGATCTTGAGAATATCTTTTTTATGAACCAGGTTCACGGCCGAGATGTCGCGGTCATTGATGAAAACTCACAATCTTCTGAACTGCCTACTGTTGATGCCCTCTTCACTACTCGAAAAGGTGTTGCTCTGGTGGTTTTAATTGCTGATTGCATTCCGCTACTTCTCCACTCAGAACGAGCGGTGGCCGCAGTCCATGTTGGCAGACAAGGATTAGTGAAAGGGGTATTTCAAGCAACCTTGGATCTCTTTAAATCACGTGGCATCACTTCAAGTGAGTTGCGCGCCGAACTAGGCCCATCTATTTGTGGCCAGTGCTATGAAGTCGATGGCGCAATGTATGACGACGTTACCAAGCAGATTCCTGCAACAGCGAGTCAAAACTCATGTCTCAATATTGAAGCAGGGTTGGTATCGCTCCTTGAGGAAAAAGGAATTGCGTGGAGCTCACTAGGAGAATGCACCGCCCATAACAATGCATATTTTTCCTATCGCCGTGATCGGGTCACAGGTCGCCAAGCTGGAGTTATAACTTTATGAATATCGAACGAAAAAAAGAGATTGCCGATGCGCTGGCATCGGTGCGTGCAGAGATTCCACAACACGTCACTCTCATTGTTGTAACTAAGACATTTCCTGCCAGCGATGTAGAGATTCTCTATGGGCTAGGGGAGAGAAACTTTGGAGAGAACCGCGATTCAGAAGGCGCGGAGAAGTCTGCTCTCCTCCCAGATGACGCCCGATGGCATTTTCAAGGGGGAATACAGAGCAACAAATTACGTTCCATTGTGACTTGGAGTGATTACATACATTCCCTTGACGAAGTCCGCCATGCAGAGAAGATTTCGACTCTTGCCCTAGAAATGAACAAAAAACAGAATTGCTTTATCCAAATCAACTTGGATTCTGACCAAAGAAACGAAACTCGTAGCGGAATTGAGCGATCAGGGCTCGCTAGGTTTGTAGATGAGATTTCACTATTTTCAGGGATCAACATTGTTGGAGTAATGGGGGTGGGGCCACTGAACAGTGATCCAAGGCCTGCATTTGTTGAACTACAGAGCGCCAGCCATGAACTTCAGAAAGTTGTTCCAGGGGCCACTTTTATCTCAGGGGGAATGAGTGGGGACTTTCATATTGCTCTGGAGTATGGCGCGACACATGTTCGTATTGGCAGTTCAATACTCGGCTCTCGCTAGCCCCCACTCTAAAATTTCACCATGTCTAATGCATTGAGAAGAATGACCAACTACCTCGGTCTCACAGAAGATGACGGCACAACTCAAGAAGCGGTCGCTGTTCGTCCCAAGGTTGCTCCGGTCAAGCGTCCAACCCCAACGTTAAGTGTTGCTCCTCAACTTCCTGTTGCACATGCACCGCAAGTTCAGGATGCCGCACCCATTGATCGCATCGTGACGATCACTCCTCGTTTCTACAGCGAAGCTCGCGCTATTGGTGAGTATTACCGTGAAGGTAATCCTGTCATCATGAATCTCAGCGATATGGAAGAGTCTGAAAGAAAGCGTCTCATCGATTTTGCTTCTGGCCTTGTCTTTGGACATGCGGGAACAATTGAGCGCGTGACCTCCAAGGTATTTCTTCTCTCACCTCCAAATGTGATGGTGAGCTCTGAAGATAAAACTGCCGCTGCTAACGCGAGCCTCTTTAATCAGAGCTAGTAAAAACTTTCTGTGATTAATCTCAGCGATTGGGTAGTTCTTGCTCTCAATCTTTTCCTTATCGCGCTTTTTGCACGATTGATTTTGGATTATGTCCGTATGTTCCGCCCATCCTGGCGTCCACGAGGAATCATTCTCCCGCTCGCTGAGATCATCTACATGATCACCGATAAGCCCTTGAGTTTTGTACGTCGCTTTATCCCGCCCCTGCGCATGGGTCCAGTTGCGCTCGATCTCTCTTTCATCGTCCTCTTCTTCGGCACACAGATTCTCATCGCATTTATCGGTTAATTTCTCTCACGCTATTCCACCTGTTGTAAGTCTTCACATAGACTGCAATCATGGAACGCACTGCGGCGCTTGAACTTGATGCACAAGATCCGCTTCGCGAATTCAAGAATCGTTTCGTCATTACAGATCCTGATACCTGCTACCTCGATGGAAATTCACTCGGTCGTTTACCGCACGCAACAGTCAAAGCAATCAACGATTTCCTGACCCAAGAATGGGGCCCAGAAGTAGTAGCGGGCTGGGGTCATTGGGTGGATGAAGCCCAATCGGTCGGTGATTTGATTGGTCGAAGCGCGCTTGGAGCAGGGCCTGGCCAAGTTCTTGCCTGTGACACAACTTCGGTTAATTTCTATCAACTCGCTTCTGCCGCAATTCGCGCACGGCCTGATCGCAAAACCATCATTATTGATGCGGCAAATTTTCCTACCGATCGATACATCATGCAGGGCCTTGCCAATCAACTTGGTTTGAAACTCATCACTATTGATAACGAAGATCCAACAATCTCTGATCATGAATTGATTACTCCCGAGATTCTAAAGAAGTACATGTCCGATGATGTTGCCCTCGTGAGTCTTGAAGTTGTGCAATATCGCTCAGGTGCACGACAGGACATCAAGGCCATCAATGAATTAGTGAAGAGTTTTGGCGCACTCATGCTCTGGGATGCAGCCCACGCTATTGGCTCTGTCGCCATGGATTTCGATAAAAACGGTGTTGAACTCGCAGTTGGTTGTACTTATAAATACGGAAACTCTGGCCCCGGAGCTCCGGCCTGGCTCTATGTATCAAAGCAGATGCAGAATGAGCTGCGGGTTCCGATTCAAGGTTGGTTTGCCCAGCGCGATCAATTCGCCATGGGCCCAACCTTTGAGCGAGATGAAAGCATCCGTGGATTTCAAATCGCCAGCCCTTCATTGATGGGTCTGCGTTGTA
>JAPOJL010000129.1 GCA_029978425.1 Actinomycetota bacterium | reverse complement strand
GAAGAAAACAGAAACATATGCGTAATACCAAGCTCAGCCCATGGAACTAATCCCGCTAGTGCACAGATGGTTGGAATGAAAGTTGTAGTTGTTGATTGTGATAAAGAGGGAAATGTTGATTTTGATGATTTAAAGAAAAAAGCAGAAATGCATTCTGAAAATCTGGGAGCATTAATGGTCACATATCCATCTACTCATGGTGTATTCGAAGAAAAAATTACAGATATTTGTGAGCTTATACATAAACATGGTGGTCAAGTTTACATGGATGGTGCAAATTTAAATGCACTTGTTGGAATAGCAAGACCAGGAAACTTTGGTCCTGACGTTTGTCATATAAATTTACATAAAACATTCTGTATTCCACATGGTGGTGGGGGACCTGGAATGGGACCCATTGCCTGCAAAAGACACTTACAAGTTTATCTGCCTAATCATCCAGTTGTTAAAGATTGCGGACCCGCTACTGGAATAGGAGCAGTTTCTGCTGCACCTTGGGGAAGCTCAAGTATTTTGTCAATTTCTTGGATGTACATTAAAATGATGGGTTCTGAAGGTTTAAAACTAGCCACTCAAGTTGCAATTTTAAATGCAAATTATATTGCTCATAAACTTAAAGATTATTTTCCAATTCTTTATAAAGGCT
>JAPOJL010000128.1 GCA_029978425.1 Actinomycetota bacterium | reverse complement strand
TCATCAATACTTTCAGTGATTCCGATTCCAAGAGCGCGAAGACCTTGGGCCATAAGTTCGGTATCACGTGAGCGTAGCGGTCGATGCAGAATTGAAGGAGTGCTTGCAATAGAGCTCAGAATAAGCGCACGGTTCGTTACTGATTTTGAACCAGGAATTGTGATGGTGGCAGTAACAGGTTTGTTACCTCGAAAAGGAGCGCGCCACATATGGGTGATTCTAGTTCATAGCCGTGCACGAGAGATGAGTAATAGATTAGGAGTATGTGCGGTCGATTTGCGCTCTCAGCGATGCTGACAGATATTGCTGAAGAATTCTCAACAAAAGCGCTCCCTGATCGTACGCTTCCAGTGGATTGGAATATCAAGCCAACGCAAGATATCTACATCATCAAGAATGAAGAGATTAACATTGCATCATGGGGATTGATTGCGCCATGGAGCAAGAATTCGCAGGATGCTCTGCGCAGTCAATCGCAAACAATTAATGCCCGCTCGGAGTCAGTGCATGAAAAACCTACTTTTCGAAGCGCCTTTAGAACTCATCGGTGTCTAGTTCCAGCTTCTGGTTATTACGAGTGGGCCACAGAACTCGGTCGTTACAAAACTAAACAACCAGTTTTTATCTCCCGTGATGACAATAAACTTCTCGCGTTCGCAGG
>JAPOJL010000127.1 GCA_029978425.1 Actinomycetota bacterium | reverse complement strand
AAAACATCAGTGCTAGATGTGCTCAGAAGTGCGAACGTGGTTTCAGGAGAATTTGGTGGAATAACCCAACACATTGGAGCTTATCAAATTGAAAGTCAGGGTAATAAATTAACATTTATTGATACCCCAGGTCATGTTGATTTCAGTTATGAGGTAAGTAGATCTCTTTATGCATGTGAAGGTTCAATATTAATTGTTGATAGCACTCAAGGAGTAGAGGCTCAAACATTAGCTAATGTATATCAAGCACTAGATATAGATCATGAAATTATTCCGGTTTTAAATAAAATTGATTTACCTGCTTCAGATCTAGATCGATCCAAGAAACAAATAGAAGATGTAATTGGCATTGAAACTGATGATGCAGTTCCATGTTCAGGTAAAACGGGTGAAGGCGTTGAGTTAATTTTAGAACAAATAGTAAATAAATTACCAAGTCCAAAAGGTGATCTTAACGAAGATCTTAAGTGTCTATTGGTTGATAGTTGGTACGATACTTATCTAGGGGTTGTGATTCTAATTAGAGTAATTAATGGAAGCATAAAAAAGAACATGAAAATTAAAATGGTTTCAACAAATAGAGAATATATAGTTGAGAAGGTTGGTGTTTTCACACCTAAACCAAAAGATTTAGATGAACTTAAAGCAGGTGAGATAGGTTTTATTATTACTGGTATAAAAGTTTTATCTG
>JAPOJL010000126.1 GCA_029978425.1 Actinomycetota bacterium | reverse complement strand
CGCGAATTCATGCTCATCCACGAGCGATTGATGAAACCTTTGATGATTTCTTCCCGTGATGTGACCATGACAAGAGGGTCTTTCATGACTGGTCGTTGAATTAAATTCACAATCTTGGTCATTTCTAAAACGACAAGATCATTGATCTTTCGATCTGCGCGATCACGTAAGTTCTTGATCTTGGTCTGCTCCTCTTGGAAATCTGGAACTACACGTTTTGCAGCATCAGTTGGAGTAGAAGCTCGTAAATCGGCAACGAGATCAAGTAATGGAGTGTCTTGTTCGTGACCGATAGCGCTAACGATCGGTTTGGTGCATGAGGCGGCAAGGCGCACGAGGCCCTCATCAGAGAAGGGCAGGAGATCTTCAAAGGATCCGCCTCCACGGGTGATGATGATGACATCTACTTCTGGATCGGCATCAAGTTCACGGAGAGCGGCAGATACTTGGATTACCGCCTCGGCTCCTTGGACTGCAACTTCGCGAGTTTCAAATCGAACAGAGGGCCAGCGACGTCGGGCATTTTCTTTGACATCTTTTTCAGCGGCGCTTGCGCGGCCACAGATTAAACCGATTTTGTTGGGCAGAAATGGCAGTGGCTTCTTTCGCTCTTGGGCGAATAGTCCTTCAGCTGCGAGAACCTTCTTCAACGCTTCAAGTCGAGCCAACAATTCGCCCACTCCAACTTGGCGAATCTCTTTTGCATTCAGTGAT
>JAPOJL010000125.1 GCA_029978425.1 Actinomycetota bacterium | reverse complement strand
ACCGACGCGCTCCAAACCAGAATTTTTATAAGTAGTCAATGATCCTATAAATACTGGATTATAATAAGCAGCTGATGTATTTATATCGCTATCAGGTAAATTCTCTAAAACAACATCTTCGGAAGACTTTCCTTGATCACTTGTGTGTGATGAAGCTTCTGCAATCTGCCAATCTTCTAACTCAGAATCAGAGGTTTGTGGCCGGCGCTGATCTTTTCGATAGGTATTGATGAAAGTAGTAGTAAGTACTCGATAGAGCCAAGCTTTGAGGTTTGTGCCTGGCTCGAACTGGTGGAATGAGGTGTATGCCTTTGCGTAAGTGTCTTGCACTAAATCTTGAGCATCTTCAGGATTCTTTGTGTAACGCATAGCTGCGGCATAAAGCTGGTTCATGTATTGCAACGCATCGCGCTCAAATCGTTTCTTACGTTCTGCTGCGCTCTCTTTTTCGCGATCGACGCGCACCAACTCTCCAGCGCTGCTGGAGTCTGGGGTCGAGATTTCGGTCGGCATTGACGCCAAGGTTATCGCCACAGCCCTGTAACTCGCATTTCGCCCGAGTTATTCCCAGTCAATTCTCGTGACTAAAAGAGTGTTTCTGGCTCACCTAGTTCGATAGGTTCGACGAGTTCTGCACCGTTATTGCGGATGGAATTAACAAGGGGTTTAACCGGCCAATAGCGGAGATGATCGTCAGGTTTTGGAGCGTTCATGAGTG
>JAPOJL010000124.1 GCA_029978425.1 Actinomycetota bacterium | reverse complement strand
GAACTAATCCAGCAAGCGCTCAAATGGCGGGAATGAAAGTAGTTGTTGTGAATTGTGATAAAGATGGAAATGTAGATCTTGAAGATCTTACAAAAAAAGCAGAAGAGCATTCTTCAAATCTTGCAGCTTTAATGGTTACTTATCCATCAACCCATGGTGTATTTGAAGAACATATTAAAGATATTTGTGAGGTCATACATAAACATGGTGGCCAAGTATATATGGATGGTGCAAATTTAAATGCATTAGTTGGTCTTGCAAAACCTGGAAAATTTGGACCTGATGTTTGTCATATGAATTTACACAAAACATTCTGTATTCCTCATGGTGGTGGTGGACCTGGTATGGGACCAATAGGAGTTTCAAAACATTTAGAACCTTTTTTACCAAATCACGTTTTAATAAATTCTGGACCAAAAACTGGAATGGGATCAGTTTCCGCTGCTCCTTGGGGAAGCGCTAGTATTTTACCAATATCTTGGATGTATATTAAGATGATGGGCGCCGAAGGCTTAAGACTAGCCACTGAAGTAGCAATTTTAAACGCAAATTATGCATCCAAACGTTTAGAAGACTCTTATCAAACTTTATATAAAGGAAAGAATGATCTAGTTGCACATGAGTGTATTTTAGATTTTCGACCAATTAAAGCAGAGTCTGGAATATCTGAAGAAGACATTGCCAAAAGATTAATAGATTATGGCTATCATGCTCCAACTATGTCTTGGCCAGTTGCTGGTACTTTGATGATAGAGCCTACTGAAAGTGAAAGTTTAACTGAGATTGACAAATTTTGCGATGCT
>JAPOJL010000123.1 GCA_029978425.1 Actinomycetota bacterium | reverse complement strand
ATTCCGCGCAAGCCAAGTCGCGGCATAAATAAAAAGCGCGATAATCGCCATGAAGTTTTGGGAAAATCTTTATCTTTGAATCGTCGCCCAGCTTCTAAGACCGCAACGCGATATCCCTTTTCAGTTAATCGTAGAGCTGCAACCGAACCACCAAATCCAGACCCGATGACAACTACATCGAAGTCACGTTGGCGTTGCGACATAGAAGTAGGCTACACGCATGGATCTAGCGCGCTCTTTTAATCTCAATGATCCAGATTTTGTGCGCGATCCCTATCCCGTACTCGCTCGACTCCGCAGCCATGGCAAACCCTTATGGCACGAGGAGATGCAGCTCTGGTTGGCCGCCACTCATGCTGATGCATCGGCTGTTCTCCGCTCAAAAACTCTGGGGCGTATCTATACGCCTCAAGAACCTAATGAAATGTGGGAGACATTTAATTGGCTACACGCTGACTCGATTATGGAAAATGAAGGCACAAAGCACACTCGTCTTCGCGCGCTGGTTTCAAAAGCTTTTAATCGTGGACAGATTGAACGCCTTGCTCCGCGAATCGAGAAGATAGTGACGGAACTCCTTGATCTGTGTGCTGAGAAAAAGGAATTTGATCTCCTTGCTGATTACGCAGAACCTCTTCCGGTACGCGTTATTGCGGAACTCCTGGGCGTCTCTCCAGCTGATGCGGTGAATTTACGTCCTTGGTCACAAGCCATCGTGAAGATGTATGAGTTTGATGTCACCGAAGCTGAAGAAAGAGCTGCAGAAAAAGCCAGCGCTGAATTCGCCGAAATGATTACAGAAATGGTGGAGGATAGAAAGAAGAATCCCACCGAGGATTTAGTCTCAGAACTTGCACAAGTTGAGGAGGCTGGAGAGAAATTAACTCTTCGTGAGCTTATTGCTACCTGCGTCCTCCTACTCAAC
>JAPOJL010000122.1 GCA_029978425.1 Actinomycetota bacterium | reverse complement strand
AATTTAATTCCGTACTGGACCGCCATCTCATCACGGAAAGTGAGCATCTCCTTAAATTTCCATGTTGTATCGATATGCAACATAGGAAATGGAACAGGAGCTGGATAGAAAGCTTTACGAATTAAATGGAGGAGGACTGAGGAATCTTTTCCAATGGAGTAAAGAAAGACAGGATTTCTAAATGAAGCGGCGGTCTCCCGGATGATTTCAATCGACTCATTTTCGAGAGCCTCTAAAATCTCAGGTGAGCTACGCATTTGCGAATCCTATATTTCAGTTGCTACATCTCTTGGATTGGGAAGAAGAGCGTAAAGGTCGCGCCTTTACCAAGTTCTGATTGCACTCGAACTTCACCACCATGAGCGTTCATCACCGCATCAACAATCGATAGTCCAAGTCCCGTTCCTTCTACTCCATTTCTCACTCTTGAAGGATCAGCGCGATAGAACCTCTCAAAGATTTTCTTCTGAGATTCTTCTGATAGCCCCGGTCCATCATCACTGACAGAGATATAAGTACCAAGATCATCTTGATGAGCTTGGACGAAAATCTTCGTTCCCGCCGGGGTATGGTCCCGCGCATTAGCCAATAAATTCGCTATTACTTGGTGAATCCGTAACGAGTCACCCAATACAAATACATCATCAACAGGCAACTCCACAGAAATCTCATGATCCGGCCCAGCCGCTCTTGCCGAAGCTACAGCCTCTTTGATCACCGTCGTTACATCAACGGGCTCCATCGCCATCTCGCGTGATTGATCAAGGCGAGCCAATAAGAGCAAATCTTCTACCAATGAAGACATCCGCACTGATTCTTGTTCAATGCGACGCACTAACTCTGCAGTCTTCTCTTCACCCTGAATCGCGCCTTGACGATGCAATTCTGCAAAACCGCGAATTGCGGTTAAAGGCGTACGTAATTCATGAGATGCATCGGCCACAAAGCGACGCAGTTTCTCTTCACTTGCCACCTTTACCGCAAATGACTCTTCAATTCTCTGCAACATCTGGTTCAGCGCTGAAGTTAATC
>JAPOJL010000121.1 GCA_029978425.1 Actinomycetota bacterium | reverse complement strand
CCTTGTTCGGTTCCAATCTCGATTGCTCCAGGAGCGCGGGGATCTAGTTGGGGTAGCCCTGTAGTGAGCTCTCGGAAGATTCCTATTCCAAAGACGATAAACATTGAACCGGCAAATAAATATGTAGGAAGAGCAAAGGCGCGGCCAGCTTCTTTTACGCCACGTAAGTTTCCGTAGGCAAGTAGGAGAATCACAACCACGCATATCTCAATCTTCCATGGCGCAAGTTCGGGGAAAGTAGAGATGATGGCTGCAACTCCGGCTGCAGTCTGGATTGCCAGAGTTACGATGTAATCCAAGATCAGCGCCACAGCTGCAATTTGTGCAACAACTGGTCCGAAGTTGTCGCGCGAGACAATATATGCCCCACCAAATTGGGTGTAGACCGAGATTACATTTCGGTAAGACAAAGTAATGATGAGAAGAACTGCCAGAACTACAAAAGTCATCGGCATTAAGAGCGCAAAAGCAGCTAATCCAAAAGCTGGAAGCAGCGCAACAAGAATCTGCTCAGAACCGTAGGCCGACGATGAAATGCAATCTGAAGGGAGAATGCCTAGCGCATAACGTTTCTTCAAACGTTGGTGGCTAAGGGTGTGACGATTGAGTGGATTACCTAAAAGAAACTTCTTAAGACGGTATGAGAAAGGGTCCCGCAAGTGCGCATGATCTTGAAGCGCTTTGGGGGTGGGCGCATCATCTGTCCACGATTTAGCCACGGTAGTAGCCCATTCTACGCCCCCCAAATTCACGCGTATGCTCTGCCTTATGCAGCTTAAAACCGATCTTTATATCGATGGCGCGTGGGTAAAAGGTAACGGCTCAGTTCCGGTTTATGACCCTAGCGATGGAAGTGTTATCGCAGAAATTCAAACTGCTGGCGAGAAAGAATGTGATGCCGCAGTCGATGCTGCTTTCCGAGCATTTCCTGAATGGTCAAAGACCGCTCCTCGATATCGCGCAGAAATATTGCGTAAAGCATTTGAAATCATGGTTTCAGAAGCGGATCAATTAGCTGAACTGGTATCTCGCGAAAATGGAAAAGTTATTGGCGATGCAAAAGGTGAGATTCTCTATGCTGCTGAATTCTTCCGCTGGTTCTCAGAAGAGACTGTCCGAGTCCAAGGTGATTTCAGCAAAGCCCCAAGCGGAGATAAGCGCATTCTT
>JAPOJL010000120.1 GCA_029978425.1 Actinomycetota bacterium | reverse complement strand
CGTCGCCTTGTCGCGACGAATATGCTGCTCGCGAGTTTGCAGCGCTAAACGAAGCGCAGGGTTGCCATGGCTATCAATACTTTGGCCAACCAACCGACCAGGCAACGAACGTTCCAAACCATTTCGTACTGCAAGGAAACCGGCATGTGGTCCGCCAAATCCCATGGGCACTCCAAAACGCTGTGCAGAGCCGACCGAGATATCTGCGCCCCACTCCCCCGGCGATTTGATCAGAGTGAGAGCTAAGAGATCCGAAGCCATCACAACAAAACCAGAGTTACGATGAACCTCAGAAATCACTCTCTCGAAATCAGAGAGAGTTCCAAAAGTATCGGGGTATTGCAGCAACACACCAAAAGCTTGAGAGAAATCGGAGACCGCATTTACATCCACTACTTCAATCGGAATATTGAGTGGCTTTGCACGAGTAATCACAACCGCTTGCGTTTGAGGATGAACTCGTGAATCAATAATGAATTTAGCGTCATCGGAGAGCGTGGAATTACGCCGTGCAAGAGTCATTGCTTCTGCGGCTGCAGTACCTTCATCTAACATCGATGCATTGCAGATAGGTAATCCCGTGAGATCACTAACCATAGTTTGGAAGGCAAAGAGAGCTTCCAATCGTCCCTGACTGATCTCAGGTTGGTACGGAGTGTATGCGGTGTACCAAGCTGGATTTTCTAGAACATTTCGTAGGACAACTGGTGGAGTAATCGTCCCGTAATAACCCATCCCAATCAGAGATTCGGCCTGAACGTTCTCTTGAGCCAAAGATCGCAATTCTGCGATGACATCAACTTCGGAGATGGGCGCGGGTAGTTTTGTTCCAAATCTTTCTTTAATTGTGATTGATTCTGGTAGCACTGCTGCGACAAAATCTTCTAAGGATTTATAGCCCAACTCATGGAGCATGGTTGCGACTTGCTCTGATGATGGACCGATATGCCGATCCGAGAAGTCTCGCCTTGTCATGGCGAGAAGAATAAGGGCTAGTGCTGTTTTATGCGCCGCGTAACTTGCGTCGTGCAGCCAATTCATCACCTGAAGTATCGGCCGTCACAAGAGAGCCATCATTGAGATTCTCCGCTTGAAGGTGTGAGAGTGAACCTTCAACTTCATTCCACACTTTGCCAATCGCAATACCAAAGACGCCCTGGCCGCCTTGCAATAAGTCGAAGATCTCCTCTGAAC
>JAPOJL010000011.1 GCA_029978425.1 Actinomycetota bacterium | reverse complement strand
CTCCATGCATACGTCGATATGCGACTTCAGGTGCCAAACTTCGAACCGAACGAGATTTGCGTTCTGCGAATTGCAACGCATTAGCAAACTCAGATTCATCAGTGATATCGCTCGTAATCCATTCAATAATCTCGTCGGAAATTCCCTTGGAGCGAAGTTCTCCGGTGATGATCCGCTTGGAAACTTTCTTTGTCCGCTGTCGAGATTCGCACCAATAACGAGCAAATTCATGATCATTGATAAAGCCTTGTTCTTGAAGGCGGAAGAGAACGGCGTTAGCGACCTCTTCTTCAATGCCGCGTTTTTTGAGAAGTGAGAAGAGCTCTCCCCTACTTTTTGCACGTCGACCAAGGGCCATAAGCGCAATGGTCTGAGCTACTGAGTAGGGGTCGCTCTCGACTTCTACAGGACTAGAACTCGACATCAGCAGCGGCTTCATCTATCGCAGCAACAAGTGCTGGATCGATATCGCTCGCGGCGTAATGCGCACGGATCTTGCCTTCGATTTCATTTGCAAGATCAGGGTTATCAATAAGGAATTGACGTGAATTCTCTTTTCCTTGTCCGAGCTGGTCACCTTCGTAGGTAAACCAAGCGCCAGACTTCTTGACGATTCCAAGATCTACACCGAGATCAAGGAGTCCGCCTTCACGTGAAATTCCGATGCCGTAAAGAATGTCGAATTCTGCTTGCTTAAATGGGGGCGCCATCTTGTTTTTCACAACTTTGACGCGAGTACGGTTACCGACCGCTTCTTGTCCATCTTTAAGAGTTTCAATACGGCGAATATCCATGCGGACAGATGCGTAGAACTTCAGTGCCTTTCCACCCGTAGTGGTTTCAGGTGATCCGAAGAAGACGCCGATCTTGTCGCGGAGCTGGTTGATGAAGATTGCGGTGGTCTTGGATTGGCTAAGTGCGCCAGTGATTTTGCGGAGCGCTTGTGACATCAGACGAGCTTGAAGACCCATATGAGAATCGCCCATTTCGCCTTCAATTTCAGCGCGTGGAACAAGGGCTGCGACAGAGTCAACAACGATGAGATCAAGTGCGCCGGAGCGAACCAACATATCCATAATCTCAAGTGCTTGTTCTCCAGTATCGGGCTGAGAAACTAAAAGTGAATCAATATCAACGCCGAGTTTCTTGGCGTATTCAGCATCAAATGCATGCTCTGCATCGATAAATGCAGCGATGCCGCCATTTTTCTGGGCGCTGGCAATCGCATGAAGTGTGAGCGTTGTCTTACCTGAAGATTCAGGTCCGAAGATTTCAATAACGCGGCCACGTGGAAGGCCACCAATTCCAAGGGCCATATCTAAAGTGATAGAACCGGTTGGGATTACTTCGATAGGAGTCGCTATGCGATCACTCATTTTGATGACGGAGCCCTTACCAAACTGACGCTCGATTTGAGCAAGCGCGGTGTCTAGGGCTTTCTGCCGTTCAGCAGATGGTTTGGATTTATCGTCAGGATCTTTGGCTTCTTTAGCCACAGTCTTGCCTCTCTTCTTCTCGTAGGTTGGTCCAGAAGGTACGGACTACCACTGACGGCTGACCCATAAGGTCTGCGGAAATGTGGAACCGCTCTGGTTGGGCATAACAGCTCGCCGCTGTTATGGAGAGAAGTCTACCCGAACATTTGTTCTAATGACTTTAGGGACACGCCATGCCTACCGTGGGCCATGGTTGATCTGGCCCCATTCGTCGCTCCGCGGCCAGCTGAATATGCCCCCATTCCCAAACCCCTCAAGCGGCGCGATCTTCGCGGTCGCTCAATTCCTTCCGGGCCTCGCAACCCTCTACTCACTCTGCAATTTCAAAAAGATACGCCGGGTTTTCTACGCAGTGCCCGTGATCGATACGGCGATTGTGTCTCGTTCTATCTTGGAGGCCAACTCTTTATCGGAGCATTTTCACCCGAGATGGTGAATGAAGTAACTGTCAGCAAGCAACATCAATTTATCAAAGGCGTGGGTTTTGATCGGATGCGCAAAGTGCTCGGCACGGGGCTACTGACCAACGAGGAGCCTATTCACCTCCGTCATCGTCGCTTGATGCAATCACCTTTCCATATCAGCAAGATTTCTTCATATGCCGACACGATGTTGGCGCTCACTCGAAAACATATTTCAACCTGGCGAGATGGCGATGTTGTAGCCCTCGGCCCAGAAATGATGGCCCTCACTTTCGATATCGTCGCAGACATTCTCTTTGGGACTGATATATCTGCAGATACCACCAAGGTGCAGCGCGCTATGCACATCGCAATTGATCGCATCGAACGCACCATGCTTCCTGGGCTCGATCGTTTCGATCACTTAAACATTCCATATTTCCGAAAGTTCGGAAGCGCTGCTAACGAACTTCATGAGGTCGCCACCCGCATCGTCAATGAGCGAATTACCCAAGGAATCAAACGCGATGATCTGATGGGCGTGCTGCTAGAAGCCACAACTCCTGACGGCGAGAAACTCACAGCTCGGGAGGTATCCGATGAGACTCTCACATTAATTCTCAGCGGACATGAAACAACAGCCAATGTTCTTACCTGGGTATTTTCTTACCTGAGCGAAAACCCCAAATATTGGAGCGAGTTAGCAAAAGAGGCAGACTTAGTTCTATCAAAAAGTGGTGAAGAAACCTTTGCCAAAGACCTTTTGGCTGCACCTCTCACCAGCGCTATTTTCAATGAAGTAATGAGGCTCTGCCCACCAGTCTGGGTTGCCCCACGACGTGCACTTGAAGATCTGACTTTGGGTGGTGTAGTAATTCCCAAAGGCGCTCATGTCTTAGTGAGCCAATATGTGACGCATCGAGATGAGCGATATTTTGTAGAGCCCGATACCTTCAAACCAGAGCGTTGGTTTGGTGACTTTGAAAAGTCGTTACCGCGCGGTGCATATTTCCCATTTGGCGCTGGAACGAGAAAGTGTCTCGGCGATCAGTTCGCACTACTCGAAGGTCGCATAATCATTTTGGAGATTGCCCGACGTATGTCACTCACTCTGACTTCGGCGTTTCCTCAACCTCAACCGCGCGCAACGTATCGCCCCAAAGGCGCAGTTCCGATGCGCGTCTCGCTTATTTGAGTTGATCTGAAATATCGGGGTTGTTCTTCACTACTGCGCGCCAAATATCGGCTGGCTCCATTCCCATCGCGAGAGCTTGATCCACAGTCTGGCCACCAAGTTCAGCCATGACAAAGTCTTTGGCATAAGAGGGCGCCCAATCAGCGCCAAAATGTTCGGTCAACCGACGACGAAGTTCGGTGATACGCATCAAAGAAATTTAGAGAATGGAGGCGAGACGCTCAGCTTGTTGCTTCGAGTGATCATCAGACAAAGGCGCAGTTACTTGTCCCATCAACCAACGCAGAATCAATCCAACTCCCACTACATCGGTGGCAAAAATCTTGGCGAGTTGTGAGTAGATCTCAACCCAAATCTTATGTTCGCGTGCGGTAAGTGCTGCAGCCATGATGTCGCCATCTGTTTGAAGCGCAGTCTTCAATCCTGGATGGCCCGAGATTTCTCGAGAAATTAAGTAGAGCGCTTCACCGCGAGATTGAGAGATCATTGCAAGAGTTGCAATCCGATCGAGCTCTGTTTCAACGAGTGCAACAAAGACTTCATGTTTATCGCGGAAATGGTTATAGAGCGATGCGCGCGATACCTGGGCGCGATCGGCAATCTCAATCATGTTGGTGCCAGAAATACCTTTGTCGGCGAGCAAAGACTTTGCCGCTTCCATGATTGCGCCGCGAGTGCGACGATGAATTGTTGATTGGTGTTGGTAAGTGGCGCGTGCGCTATTGGAGGTCACAGGACCGCTCGACTAATTAAGCCGCGTTGGTATCAACGACAGTAAGTACTGGGGATTCGTGAAGTTTGATAAGGGAAGTTACTTCAACAAGTACGGCGGATAGGGACAAGTTCAAAGCAATGCAGATTGAGTTGAGAAGTTCAGATGATGCTTCTTTTTGACCACGTTCAACTTCAGAGAGATAACCCAATGAAACGCGCGCTTCCTTGGCAACATCGCGGAGGGTGCGGCTTTGGGAGATGCGAGCTTGGCGCAGGGTCTGGCCGATATGTGTGCGGAGAAGTGTCACAGCCCTACCCCTTTCTTTATAAACTCTTCGTTGACCAATTTCTTAACCACTCATGGAATGGCTAACTAACTAAGCGCTAAGGATACGCGTGAAGACCCCAAGCGCGCTTTCTACCGCGCCGCGTCGGACCTTTTCTCGATCACCTTCCAGGGCCAACTTCACCGTCTCACGGGTATCAGGACCAACAATCGCCAACCAGACGGTGCCGGCAGCAATCCCATGATGGGGGCCAGGTCCGGCAACCCCCGTGGATGCGATTGACCATGTCGTGTTCATCCGCGCTCTAATGCCATCAGCCATCGCAAGAGCTACCTCTTCTGAAACAACACCAGCGCGATCGATAAGTTCTTGCGGAACGGATAGCTCGCGCATCTTTATCTCAACTGAGTAAGCAACTATCGATCCTTTAAGAATGTGAGAAGCGCCAGGAACACTGACTATTTCTGATGTTAACGCTCCACCTGTAATGGATTCTGCGATGGAGAGACTCTCTCCTTTTGACTTGAGCGATTCAACGATTGCTGATGAAAGAGTATTCATGGCTTTGATTTGATGACATCACGAATATATTGATAACCAGAAGTTACGGTGAGAATGATGGCAACTCCAAGCAAAATGTCGCGCGGCGTGTAGAGATACTCCGGTAATGGCAACATATAGAAGCCGACCGAGAAATTCTGGAGTAATGATTTAATTTTTCCGCCTTTACTTGCCGCGATAATCCCACGTTTGATAACTGCAAAGCGCAAGATTGTGATTCCAACTTCTCGCGTAAGTATCACGATTGTTACCCACCATGGCATTTTTTCCAGGATTGAGAGTCCAATCAGGGCGGTCGCAATAAAGGCCTTATCTGCGATGGGATCAAGAAGGATTCCGAAGGAAGAGATCTGATTACGTTTACGTGCAATACGACCATCGAGGACATCGGTCATTCCCACAACAAAGAACATGCACCAGGCAATAACCTGCCACGTCGGATCATCTCCGCCGTTTTTGAATAGCGCCCAGGCACAGAACGGCAACGCAAGAATGCGCGCAATTGTTAAGGCGTTAGGAAGGTTCATAGCGGTTGCGCCACCAGATCAGCGCCAGCAACATCAATCACAACTGCATCGACATAGTCCCCGACCTTGTAGCCAGCGAAAGGTCGTCCTGGAACGGTTATAAATGTTGTGGAATCTACTTCAGGGCCTTGGTGTTCAGCGCGACCTTCTTGGGTCTCTTCATCTTCAATCAAAACTCGCACTCGCTGCCCGACGCGCTCGAGAGCTTGTTGATTAACTAATTCTTCTGCCATAGATGTCAGCTTGTTCGTTCTCTCAGTGATGAGATCTTCATCAATTTTATTCTCAAGCTTGAGCGCCTCAGTATTGTCTTCATCTGAATAAGGAAAGACTCCGATCGCATCTAGACGTGCTGCCCCTATGAACTCCACAATCTCGTTGTACTCCTCATCAGTTTCACCAGGAAATCCAACAATAAAGTTGGAGCGAATTCCTGAGTCGGGATTGAGGGCGCGGACTTGAGAGAGCAAATGTAGAAACTTCTCGCTATCTCCAAATCTCCGCATTCGGCGGAGAAGTGTGCCTGATGCATGTTGGAATGAGATATCAAAATACGGCACAACTTTTTCGGTGGCGACCATCGCTTGAAGCAAGGTTGGTCGAATCTCAGCAGGTTGTAGATAAGAAAGTCGGATACGTTCAATGCCATCAATCTTGGCGAGTTCAGGAAGAAGAGATTCCATAACACGTAAATCTCCAAAATCTTTCCCGTAAGAGGTGGTGTTTTCGCTGACCAGAAAGATTTCACTCACACCATTTTCGGAGAGCCATTGTGCTTCTTCGATAATCTCAGTAGGTCTACGAGAAACAAATGCACCACGAAATAGTGGGATGGCACAGAATGTGCAACGACGATCACAGCCTGATGCAATTTTGAGTGGCGCCATCGGTGAATTTCCGAGCCGCTTTCGAGAGAAGGTGCTCCCCTGCCCCATATTTACTTTTACCTCTTCGACACGTTTCGCCTCTTGGCGCGCGGTCGGTGAGATAGGAATGATGGTGCGCCGATCTTTCGGAGTGTGCGCTTCACGCTTCTCGCCATCGAGAATCTTTCGCAGCCGATCTGAGATATCTACGTAATCATCAAAACCCAAAATGGCATCAGCCTCAGGCAAAGCTTCAGCTAACTCTTTTCCGTAGCGCTCAGCCATACAGCCCACCGCAACTACTGCTCGAACAGAGCCATCAGCTTTCAAGGAATGAGCCTCGAGAAGTGCGTCCACAGAATCTTTCTTAGCTGACTCAATAAAACCGCAGGTATTTACTACAGCGATATCAGCAGAAGCTGGGTCGTCAACAAGAGTCCAACCATCTGCAGCGAGACGCCCGGCAAGCTCTTCGGAGTCGACATCATTGCGGGCACAGCCCAAAGTTACGAGAGCAACAGTTGTGGGCTTTGACACCCAGATATTCTACAGAGTGAGTTCGACGTTAACCTTGATTAGTTGAAGCTTGCGGGCCAAATTCGAGGCGAACAACTTCGCCTACGCTGCCAGGAACACCGATATTTTCGCCATTCACAGTTAAGTTGATCGCACCTGCATTTCCGATAACAACGTAAAGAAGTTGATTATCAGAAAAAGTGCGCTCTTCGCCCTGACGAATACGACCGCTGAATTGTGTTGTACCGGTGCTATCACTAATTGCAACCCATGAAAGACCATTAACACCTTTGAGGGTAACTTCTACGCCATTACGTTTTGCAGCCGCTGGCGAATCTTTACTCGTCTCCAAATTTGATGAGGAGGTAACTGTTGTTGAATTATTTTCTCCACTCGAGAGAAGTCCAACTCCGAAAATCGCAAAAGCAAATACACCGGCTGCAACTCCTCCAAGCGCTTTCCACGAGAGCGGCTTACGTTCTTTCTTTGCAGCTGTTGCGTTAGTGTCATTCAATAAATCTCTGATTGATTTACTCAAAGGGATTGTTTGTGATTCAAAAGCTAAAAGAACTTCGCTATCGCCGACACCGCAGATTCGCGCAATTGTTCTGATGTGTCCTCGAGCATAAGTAGGTCCACCGCAGGTACTGAAATTGTCTCGCTCTAAATCTTCGATAACAGAAGTTGGGATGCGAGTGCGCGCAGAAAGCTGATCAACAGTAAAACCTGCTGACTTTCGCATTTCTTTAAGCGACGAACCAACTGACATATCTGCCTCGCAACTGTGGGGTGGGGCGCAAATTGTACGAGGCTCACTTAATGCGAGACAACCCCAGAATAAGAATGAGCCGAGCGCTAACCCTTGCGAATCACCCCTGAATAACTTCGAGTACTGATGCCAGGTCTTCCTGCTTCACCAGAACGACGCGAGCCTTAGAACCTTCTGAGGGTCCAACAATTCCGCGGCTCTCCATCAGATCCATAAGGCGTCCAGCTTTAGCAAATCCAACTCTTAACTTTCGTTGCAACATCGACGTTGAACCAAATTGCGTGCTCACAACTAATTCAATTGCTTGAATCAACAACTCTTTATCATCGCCAATCTCATCATCTCCAGAGCGAGCAGTAACGACTGGTTTCAAAATATCTTCGCGATAGACCGGCTTTAGCTGTGATTTAACGTGCGAAACAACCGATTCAATTTCACGTTCGGAGACATACGCGCCTTGAATGCGCATGGGCTTGCTGGCTCCCATTGGAAGGAAGAGCCCGTCTCCTTGTCCTACGAGTTTTTCTGCTCCGGGGGTGTCGAGAATGACTCGTGAATCAGCGAGCGATGAAGTCGCAAACGATAATCGTGATGGCACATTGGCTTTGATAAGTCCAGTGACGATATCAACGCTAGGGCGTTGAGTTGCAATAACGAGGTGGATACCTGCTGCACGTGCGAGCTGGGTGATGCGAACAATGCAATCTTCAACATCACGCGCTGCAACCATCATGAGATCTGCAAGCTCGTCGATGACAACAAGTAAGTATGGATACGGTTCAAGTGCTTGATCAGAACCTTCTTTAGCCACAACTTTTCCAGCTCGAACTGCTTTATTGAAATCATCGATATGTCTAAATCCATAGGTTGAAAGATCGTCATAACGCATATCCATTTCCCGTACCACCCACGCCAAAGCTTCTGCGGCTTTCTTAGGGTTGGTGATAATTGGGGCAATCAAATGTGGAATGCCATCGTAAGCATTGAGCTCAACGCGCTTTGGATCAATCAGAATGAGTCGTACATCATTAGGCGTTGCACGCATCAAGATTGATGTGACAAGTGAGTTAATCATCGAAGACTTTCCAGCACCCGTAGCGCCTGCAACTAAGAGATGCGGCATCTTCGCCAAATTCGCACAGATAAAGCTTCCTTCTACATCTTTACCGAGAGCAATCACCATCGGATGGTGGTCATTTCCAGCAACGCTGGATCGAAGCACATCACCGAGTGAAACAATCTCACGATCAGTATTTGGAATTTCAATTCCTACTGCAGACTTACCTGGGATCGGCGAGAGAATTCGAACATCGCTACTTGCGACCGCGTAGGCAATATTTTTGCTCAGCGCGCTGATTGCTTCGACCTTAACACCTGAGCCCAACTCAACTTCATAGCGAGTGACAGTAGGTCCGCGCATAAATCCAGTAACTTCGCAATCAATCTCGAATTGAGCAAAGACTTCAGTCAGGGCGGCAACTACTTGATCATTTGCCTTTGTTTTACCCTTTGTCGCAGGAGTGCTGCGCAAAAGATCCATTGAGGGAAGTTCGTATGAATCACTCGAGGAGAGAACTAATTGGACCGGCCTTGAGGGCTTGGCCGGCGCCTCAGCCTTGGGTAAATCAGTTCTAGGAATTTCTACCGTGAATTCTTCGTCAAAACTCTCTTCATCAATCTCTTCTTCATCTTCTTTATTTACAAACTCTTGCACTAAAGGGGTTTCAAAAGGAGGTGTATCTGAAATTTCGAATTCTTCTGCTTTGCGTTCTCGTCGCTCTTCCAACGCAGAGCCAACTTTGTTAGTTGCTCCAGAGAGCAGCCCTTTAATAACTGTAAGGATCTTGGAGAATGGAGTTGCGGTAATGACAAGCGCACCGAAGAAAAGAGTAAGAATCAAGATTGGAATAGCAAGAACATCAGTCACAAGTGCTACAAGTGGAGTGGAAACGCCGTAACCAATCCACCCTCCACCTTCGCGCATAGCGGTCGCGCCAGTATTAATAGAGGTTGGATTAATGATGTGGATGAGCCCCGTTGAACTTAGAACAAGTAATAAAGAACCAATCGTGATGCGACCCGTAGCGGCTTTATCTTGTGGGGCGCGGAAAAGGCGGAGCGCAAAGTAACCAAAGAGAACAGGTGTGAGTATTGCTAGGCGACCAACGGCTCCATAGAAGAAGGCATATGCAGCTCTGCCAAAAGCATTATCTAATTGCATCCAAGAAGTTGCTGCAGCAATTATGGCAACAATTAAAAGGAGTAATCCAAGACCATCACGCTGATGTTCGGGATCGAGATCTTTCGCGCCACGAGTTACAAATCGAATGGATGCGCCAAGAGCTTTTGCAAAGGAGCGCCAGATGGCTCCGAAGGCGCGCGCAACCGAACTAGCGATTCCGCCACCTTTTCGAGGAGAAGACTTCTTTGCCACAACGAAAAATCGTATTAGAAATGATTTTTCTTAACTAAGAGGCGCGCCGCCCACAGTGGTCGACTAGACCTCAATAACTACGGGAACAATCATCGGGCGACGACGATGTTCTTCTCCGACCCAACTTCCAACAGTCTTGCGGACGACTTGTGAGAGTTGGTGAGTTCCATTGATTCCACCAGCAACAGCTCCTGCAAGAGCGCGTTCAATTCTTCCTTTGACCTCTTCGAAGAGCGCAAGATCTTCCGCAAATCCACGAGCATGAATATCGGGGCCCGCAACAATCTTTCCAGTTTGTGAGTCGATTACGACAATTACTGAAATGAAACCCTCTTCTCCAAGAATACGGCGATCTTTGAGTGAAGCTTCGGTGATATCACCAATACTCTGTCCATCAACATAGACATAACCGACTGGAACTGCGCCTACAACGTGAGCTTTTCCGTCTGCCAAATCAACAACAACGCCATTATCAACCACAACAGTATTCGAGCGCTTCACTCCAGTTGAGATTGCCAATTCCGCATTAGCTCGCATATGTCGCCATTCACCATGAACTGGCATCACATTCTTCGGCTTCACTACGTTATAACAGTAAAGCAGTTCGCCAGCCGCCGCGTGGCCAGATACATGCACCAGAGCATTGCCTTTATGGACGACTTTTGCGCCGAAACGCGTGAGTTCATTGATGACGCGATAAACCGAATTCTCGTTTCCTGGGATCAGTGATGAAGCAAGAATGACAGTATCGCCTTGCCCTACCTTGATTCGATGATCACCATTTGCCATACGCGATAACGCTGCAAGTGGTTCGCCTTGAGAACCAGTGCAGATGAGCACAATGTTGTCGCCAGCATCATCGATCTCATCAATATCAATCAGAGTATTGGGTGGAATATGTAAATATCCCATCTCCCCCGCTAGTGACATATTGCGCACCATTGAACGTCCAACAAATGCCACTTTTCTGCCATGTGTGAATGCGATATCAATAACTTGTTGAATGCGATGAACGTGAGAAGCAAAAGATGCAACAATCACGCGTCGTTTTGTTCCGCCTATAACACGATCTAGCACCGGCATAATTTCACGTTCGGAAGTTGTGAATCCAGGAATATCTGCATTGGTGGAATCCACCATAAATAGATCAACGCCTGAAGCGCCGAGAGAAGCAAAGCGGGCTAGATCTGTGGTGCGCCCATCCAGCGGTAATTGGTCCATCTTGAAATCACCAGTGTGGAGAACTACGCCCGCGGGAGTTTTGATGACAACTGCGAGCGCATCAGGAATGGAGTGGTTAACCGCAATAAATTCCAAATCAAATGGCCCAACTTTTCGAGTTTGACCTTCTCTTACTTCAATGGAGATTGGTGAGATACGTCTTTCTTTTAACTTACCTTTTGAGAAAGCCAAGGTGAGCGCAGAGCCAATAACAGGAATGTCTTCTCGTTCTCTAAGCAGATAACCAAGAGCGCTGATGTGGTCTTCGTGCCCATGAGTCAGAAATACCGCTACAACATCTTTCAGGCGATCTCGAATATAAGAAAAGTCAGGGAGGATGAGATCAACGCCAGGTTGATTCTCTTCAGGGAAGAGAACGCCGCAATCAACAATGAGGAGTTGGCCTTGATATTCAAAGACCGTCATGTTGCGGCCAACTTCACCAAGACCGCCTAAGGCAACAATACGTAGCGTCTTATCTTGAAGTTGTGGCGGCAACCCTAAATCGGGATGCGGATGATTCATTAGTTAACGTTCACGCCGCCGGCGCGAAGATCCTCTCGTAGTTGGGAAACTTGTGATGGAGTTGCATCGACAAGTGGAAGTCTAACTTTTCCGCCTGGCAGACCCATCATGGAGAGCGCAGCTTTTGTGAGGATTGCACCTTGGGTTCGGAATGTTCCGGTATACACCGGCAAAAGTTTCTGGTGAATCTCAAGTGCTTTAGCGTTATTTCCGGCGAACCAAGCATCGAGCATCGCACGAAGATCTGCTCCAACAGTGTGGCCGCATACAGAAACAAATCCCACAGCGCCCACCGAAAGTAATGGAAGATTCAAAATGTCATCGCCGGAATACACGGGAATGCCACAACGCTTGATTACCCACGACGTTGATGCAACATCACCTTTAGCATCTTTCAGCGCCACAATATTTGGGTGCTCAGCTAACTTCACGATGGTATCGGGTTCAATCTGCGCTCCCGTACGACCAGGGATGTCATAGAGCATGACTGGTACATCGGTGGCATCTGCCATCGCTCGAAAGTGCGCTTCAATTCCAGCTTGAGGAGGTTTGTTGTAGTACGGAGTTACGACAAGAAGTCCATCAGCTCCTGCTTTAGCCGCCATTTCTGCTTGCTCAACAGAATGCGTCGTTTCATTGTTTCCAGCACCAGCAATTACTTTGGCGCGACCGCTGACTGCGCTGCGCACAACTTTGATGATTTCAATCTTCTCGTCATCAGATGTAGTGGGAGCTTCACCCGTTGTTCCATTAACAACAATTCCATCGTGGCCAGTTGAGACTAAGTGTGATGCGAGTTTTTCTACTCCGGCCCAATCAATAGATAAGTCATCTTTAAAAGGCGTCACCATCGCGGTCAGCAAGCGACCAAACGGTGGTGTAATCGACATGCGCTAAGGCTACTACGCCTGCCCTACGGCGCGACGCGACCGGATTTTTCAAAGGCCGCATAGGTAAGCGGCATTAAACGAGCGAAATGCTCTTCCATTTTCTCGGCAACCATCTCGATCTCGCGCTGCGGATAGCTTGGGAAATGCGAACCTTCGCGGCTCGTTCGGAGCGAGAGAAAATTCATGAGCGCGCGAGCATTCATCGTCACATACATCGATGAATAGAGCGCGACTGGTAAAACTGCGCGCGCAACTTCTCGAGCGATTCCTGCATCTAGCATTTTCTTGTAATTGGCATATGCAAGAGTGTATGTCTCTTTCATGGCTGCAACAGAAACTTCGTATTGTTCTGGTGTTCCATCAACGAAGACGTAGTGTCCAGTCTTCCCAGTTTGAACTAACTTACGATCCTTATTAGGAACATAGAAAACCGGTGAAAGTTCACGATAACGACCGCTCTCTTCGTTATATGACGCAATGCGATGGCGCATAAATTCCCGGAAAACAAAAATGGGTGCGCTAACAAAGAATGTCATTGAGGTATGTTCGAATGGCGAGCCATGGCGCTCACGCGCTAAGTAATTAATGAGACCAGCCGAGCGAGAAGGATCGGCGTTGATTTCATCGAGTGAATTCTCTCCAGCAGTTGAAACACGAGCTGCCCAAATTACATCGGCATCGTTGGCGCTTGCTTTTACCAATTCGACCGTGACATCGTCGCGAAAGACAATATCTGGGTGCTGCGTTGGATTATTCGATTCACTCACGAGCGCGACCTTATCTATTGACCGGCTTAGGGTTGGGATTTTGTACGGCAGAATTGGCGCGTGTCATTGAGCGGAGCTCCCTTCAACAAGCGGACTGTGTTGCGCGATTCACTTGCCGTCGCAATCCCCGTCGGGACCTATGGAGCCGCATTCGGAGCAGCATCAGTTGCCGCCGGATTCTCGATACTGCAAACCTGCTTACTTTCATTACTGCTCTTTTCTGGTGCCTCTCAATTTGCAGTTGTTGGCGTAATGGGCGCTGGTGGCTCTGCGCTGAGTGCGATCGCAACAGGTTCTTTACTTGGATTTCGCAATGGACTCTACGGCTTAAAAATGGCTCCTATTCTCAAGCTACGTGGATTAAAGAAAATTCTTGCCGCACAACTCACGATTGATGAATCAACAGGAGTAGCTATTGGCCAGGAACCTCGCTGAGTCGAAGCAAGTCGTTATGGTTTCTGGGCTACGGGAATTGGAGTCTATGTTTTTTGGAATTTGTTTACCCTTGTAGGTGCCCTAGGAGCGCAAGCAATCGGTGATCCCTCTGCATGGGGACTTGATGCCGCAGTTCCCGCAGCATTTCTAGGACTTGTCTGGCCCAGACTTATTGATACTAAAACTCGATTCGTTGCTATCGCGGCTGCACTTCTCGCCGTTGCACTTACTCCTATTGCGCCCGCTGGTGTTCCCATCATCGCAACGGTAGCGATCGCTGTAATTTTCGGATGGAGACGATCATGACTCCTATCTGGATTGCCACTTTGGCCACAAGCCTCATCTGCTTTATCTTGAAAGTACTTGGATACTCGCTACCAGAATCAGTTTTGAATAAGCCGGTTGTGCAGCGCATCAATTCCCTGATCCCAATTGCGCTCTTGAGCGCTCTTGTAGCGGTACAGACCTTAGGAAATGAAAAATCAGTAGAAATTGATCACAGATTAGCTGGAGTTCTTGTCGCAGGTATTGCCTTGCGTTTTAAAGCGAGTTTCCCCGTCATGATGCTTCTGGCCGCAGTGACATCTGCACTTATTTATAACCTCTAGATAATGTTAAGCGCTTCGAGCTTTGCTTTGAGGTCGTTATCTGATGGTTCGGTTAAGTGCGTGCCATCTGAGAAGACAATGACAGGAATAGAACGCTGTCCACCGTTAATTTCAATGACTTTTTCAGAAGCCGATGCATCCGCTTCAACATCGATGATGGTGTATTCCACGTTGAGTGAATCCAATAGGCGCTTCGAACGACGGCAATCTCCACACCAATCTGCGCTGTACATTGTGATTTGCGATGACATATCTGCTCCGTTCGTAGTTTTCTTATAGTTCCATTAAGTGTTCGAGCCCAAAAGTAAGACCTGGACGATTCATTACTTCTCGCACTGCTAGTAATACTCCGGGCATAAAACCACTGCGGTCAATCGAATCGTGTCGAATGGAGAGGGTTTCGCCTTGGTCCCCCAACAGAACTTCTTGATGTGCAACAAGGCCACGTAGTCGTACAGAGTGCACGGGAACATCTCCCACTTTGGCGCCACGAGCACCGTCGAGCGCGCTAGAAGTTTTATCTGGCATCGCAGGGCGATGTGCGGATTTTCTTGCTTCGCTAATCATCTCTGCAGTTCGCGATGCTGTTCCTGAAGGAGCATCAGCTTTATCAGGATGATGTAATTCAACAATTTCTACCGATTCGAAATAGCGAGCTGCTTTGGCCGCAAACTGCATCATCAGCACAGCTCCGAGTCCGAAGTTTGGGGCGATGACGGCGCCAACTTTTGGATTATCAGATAACCAACTCTTAATTTGAGATAGTTTCTTCTCATCAAATCCAGTGGTTCCTACAACTACGTTTATTCCATGTGTAATTGCAAACTCTAAGTTCTTCATGACTGATTCAGGATGAGTGAAGTCAACAACGACTTGGGCACCACTTGAAGTGATTTGTTCGATTGAATCTCCGAGATCGATTTGAGCGACCAGTGAAAGATCGGGCGCCGCAGAAATCGCTTTAACAGTTTCGGCTCCCATGCGCCCCTTGGCGCCAAGAACGGCTACTTTAATTGTCATCGCTCCCCTACTTCATCACTTTCTCAAATACCGAACGCTTGGAGAATGGTCCCACAACTGCCAACGTCGGCGCTGCATGGAGAACTTCATTGGTAAGGGCTCGAATATCCGCGCTGGTTACAGATGAAACTTC
>JAPOJL010000119.1 GCA_029978425.1 Actinomycetota bacterium | reverse complement strand
AGACCGTGGTCGAAGATGCACGCAAAGTTGGCTATACCGAAACAGTGATGGGTCGCAGGCGATACCTACCTGATCTGATGCACGATAACCGCCAAAGGCGTGAAGTCGCCGAACGCATGGCGCTCAACGCCCCAATTCAAGGATCTGCCGCTGACATCATTAAACAAGCGATGCTCAATGTTCAGAAGGCACTCGTCGCAGGCAGATTTACTTCGCGCCTATTGCTGCAAGTCCACGATGAGTTGATTTTAGAAGTTGTAAAAGAAGAGATTGATGACGTCTCCACGCTCGTTCGGAGAGAGATGGGAAACGCCTATCCGCTCCGCGCTCCTCTCGATGTCTCAGTGGGAATCGGCAAGAGCTGGAACGATGCTGCACATTAACTTGTAGTGGGGGAGTTATCTTTCATTGCATCCAAATCTTCCTGATCTGTTGGAATGCGATCTGCAGCTAGTAGGCGAGAGTTGCCTATCGTCAAAATTACGTAACCGATTCCAATGCAGGCAGTGGTTATACAGAGCGCAATAGTGGGAGAAAGATGTTCGGAGATAACTCCGCCTGCTGCAGAACCGACTGACATGAGAGTTCCCTCAACTGTCCACAGCCAACCCATCATGGCAGTGGGTGAACCCTTCGGACGTATCGCCTCCATGACTTCCCAGTAGAAGACCATGATTGCTCCACCGAGTAATCCCAAAAGCGCACCAGCAATAATCATTGACCATCCGGGATGAGACAGGGCCATCGGAATTGAAGCGAAGAACCAGATTCCATATGTGCGACGCATTGCACGTAGTGATGAAGTTCGCTTAGAGACAAGTCCCGCAAGTAGCCCACCTAAAATATTTGCGATTCCCATGGAGGTAAAAATCCAGGCAGTTAAGTGTGGAACTTTCTCAATTGTGGTAAATGCTGGAACGGCAACATCAAAGACGCCCCAACCGAAGCCGAGGAAACACCCTTCGATCATCAGAAGTTGCAGAGGTTTATGGCGCCAGAGCGGTTGATAATCAGCTGATTTCTTCTCAGGTATCCAACTCCGTGAAACCTTGGTCATTGCAAGTGCTGTTCCGCCAAGAAGCATCAAACCACCGCAGAGATTAAGGGGTAGTGATGGATGCGATGAAAGTGCAAGCGTTGTCGCAATAACAGGGCCGACTACTCCAGCCGTACTCATGATTGCCGTATCCATCGCGTATGCAGTTCTAAGATAATCTTCTGGAACAACAATCTTCCAAAGCGGTCGCACCGAAAGGTTGATAGGAGGAGCACTTAGCCC
>JAPOJL010000118.1 GCA_029978425.1 Actinomycetota bacterium | reverse complement strand
AGCCAGCACATTAGAGGCGCAACATTTGTTCCAGAGACTAAGACCGCATCAGAGCTATTAAAGGAGATGCAGAGAGACCAGATTCACCTAGCAATTGTGGTTGATGAATATGGCGGAACTGCCGGTCTGATTACTATCGAAGATATTTTGGAAGAGATTGTTGGCGAGATTGCTGATGAATACGATGGCATAGAAACCTTTACCTGGATTAGCGAGAAGAAAGCTCGCGCTAAAGCCACCATGCATATCGAAGATCTCGCTGATGAAATTGGCATCGAGCTAGATCGTGAAGAATTCGAAAGTGTCGACACAATTGGTGGATTGATGGCGGAAAAATTAGGGCGAGTACCCATTGCAGGTTCCACTATTGAATTGCAGGGATGGTCAATAACTTCAGAGCGCCCAGTAGGACGTCGTCGTCGCATTAGCTCGGTTATTATTGAGCGCCCCGAGCAGGAGATTGATGAGCATGAATAATCCTGAAGATACAAAGTTGGTAACTCTTGCCACATCAACTCGCGCTCGAAGCGGTGCACGACAAGCTGCTGCGCTTCGTGATACGACAGGACGTACATATGTGGCGATTAATGTTGTATCGCCTTCACTTAATCTTGATGCCTTCGAAGCAGTTTTGACAGTTGCACTCGCTTCTGGAATTTCAGGCATTGAAAGCGTGGTTGCATGTGGTGATCAACCTGCAAATATCAAAGCCATCAAGGATTTCTCTCCCACCGCTACAGTTTTTTATATCGATGCAAGCGGCAATGAGAGTGCGCTTTAACATCTGCGTATAAAAAAGATAAGATGGGCTAATGCGCGTCGTACGGTTTACGCCCCAGCCTGATACGGGACTTGGCAGCGACCCGCTATATGGAATCCTCGAAGAAGATAATCGCATCTCCATCATTTCGGGAGATCCGATTTATCACGGTATTCAAAAGACTGCGGCAACTGTTGACCTCACAAAAGTGCGCTTGCTCGCTCCTGTCATTCCCCGTTCCAAAATCGTTGCAGTGGGAAAAAATTATGCAGATCATGCTGCTGAAATGGGTGGGGTAGTACCTGAAGAACCCATCATCTTTCTCAAACCCAATACATCTGTGATTGGCCCAGGTGACACCATTGTGTGGCCAGCAATTGCACCCACTATTGATTATGAGGCAGAACTTGCGATTGTGATTGGTCGCGTCTGTAAAGAAGTTCCCAAAGAGCGCGTCAACGATGTGATCTTTGGCTACACGATGGCAAATGATGTGACTTGTCGCGAAATCCAACGGAAAGATGGACAGTGGATGCGCGCTAAATCTTTCGACACCTTCTGCCCACTTGGACCTTGGATTGAAACAGAATTTGTTCCTGGTAACCAGCGCATAACGACCACTCTCAATGGAGAGATCAAACAAGATGCCCATCTTTCGGACATGATGTTTAAGGTTCCTGACATTATTCACTTTATTACCCAGGTAATGACATTGTTGCCTGGAGATGTTGTCATCACTGGAACTCCAGCTGGAATTGGTCCAATGCCAGAAAAAGCAACTGTGGCAGTTGCTATTGA
>JAPOJL010000117.1 GCA_029978425.1 Actinomycetota bacterium | reverse complement strand
TATGTGATGAGATCGCTAACGTCTTGTCTTACAGAACCATCTGATAGTCTGCCAATCTTATCTTGGACGGTAAGCACTCCTGGTTATGAAGCAGTGCTCGCAGCATTTGGAGATGGAATCCTTGCTAATGGAGAAATTGATCGAGCTAAACTCGCAGAAATCGTCTTTAAAGATGCCACAGCACGAGCCACACTGGAATCAATTATTCATCCTTTAGTTCGTGATGCTGCTGAAAAGATGGTGAAGAGCCTTCCTGCTGACGCAGTATTGATAAACCAAATTCCACTCTTAGTTGAAACGGATGGGGCTAAGCGCTTTGATTTTGTCATAACGGTCTCCGCTGATGAAGATATTAGACGTAGACGGCTTATTGAACGCGGCATGAAAGATTACGAGATCACAAAGCGCTTAGCGGCCCAGGTTAATGATGCTGCCCGTGAAGCCATCGCTCACTCCGTCATCAGAAATAACGGCTCCATTGACGAGCTGCGCCACGTAGTTGAAGAGCTCTGGCGTCTTGAATTACTGCCACGAAGCACAGAGCAATGACCAGAGCCGTTACCTCAACTCCACGCGCTGAACGACCATTTCAGGTCATTAGCGACTTCAAGCCTGCTGGAGATCAACCCGATGCTATTCGAGAGCTTACTGATCGAGTCAATCGCGGTGAAAAAGATATTGTCTTACTTGGTGCAACCGGTACCGGAAAATCAGCCACAACTGCTTGGCTCATTGAACAAGTTCAGCGTCCAACCCTCGTACTCGCTCCAAACAAAACTCTTGCAGCCCAGCTCGCCAATGAATTTAAAGAATTACTTCCCAATAATGCAGTCGAGTATTTCGTTTCCTATTACGACTATTACCAACCTGAGGCTTATGTCCCACAGACCGATACCTTTATTGAGAAGGACTCCTCAGTTAACTCAGAGGTCGAGCGCCTCCGCTATTCCGCAACGTATTCTTTATTAACGAGACGAGATGTTGTGGTTGTTGCGACAGTCTCATGTATCTACGGATTAGGAACACCACAGGAATACATAGATCGGATGATTCACATCAATGTCGGAGATTCCATGGACCGAAATGTTCTTCTCCGTCGCTTTGTTGATATTCAGTACAAACGCAATGACATGGCATTTGAACGTGGAACATTTCGAGTGCGCGGCGATACTGTTGAGATCATCCCTGTGTATGAAGAGCTTGCCATCCGGATTGAGATGTTTGGTGATGAGATTGAACGACTCACAACTCTTCATCCACTTACGGGAGAGATTGTCAGCGATGTAAAAGAAGTATTTATCTTCCCAGCCACCCACTACTCCGCTGGTCCTGAGACTATGAAGCGGGCTATTTCGGATATTGAAGATGAACTCGCAATTCGACTCAAAGAGCTAGAAAAGCAGAATAAGCTGCTCGAGGCTCAGCGCCTTCGAATGCGAACGCAATTTGATATCGAAATGATGCTCCAACTCGGTTTTTGCTCTGGAATCGAGAATTACTCACGCCATATTGACGGTCGCGCTCAAGGTTCACCCCCTAACTGCTTACTCGATTATTTCCCCGAAGATTTCTTATGTGTTATTGATGAATCACATATAACAGTGCCTCAAATTGGAGCGATGTAT
>JAPOJL010000116.1 GCA_029978425.1 Actinomycetota bacterium | reverse complement strand
CTAGTTGCAACAGATGTTGCAGCTCGCGGAATCCACGTAGATGGAATCTCACTTGTTGTGCACGTTGATCTGCCACAAGATCACAAGGATTACTTGCACCGTTCCGGTCGTACAGCTCGCGCTGGCGAATCAGGAACAGTTGTAACGCTCTCATCCTCTAAGAATCAGCGCGCCGTTACTGGTCTGCTCTCTCGTGCAGGAGTAACTCCTAAGTTCCACGATGTTCGCCCACTCGATGAAAAATTGATGGTGATCACTGGTGCGCAAGAACCATCGGGTGTTCCGTACATTCCACCTATTGTTGAGCGTAAAGGCCCACAAGGTGGTTCACGCTCTGGCGGAAGCCGTCGCGGTGGTTCAGGTAAGAGTGGTGGATACCGTGGTGGCAATAGCCGCCGTGGTCGCTAAGTCCTCTGCTTTTTACGAATATTCATTCCAATAGTGCGAACGAACTTTCTTGGTGCGATAGAAACAATTGCAACAAGTAGTTTGTACTGCCATCCAGGAATACTGACAGGCTTGTTGGCTTGAGCATCTTTCCACGATTGCTCAACTAACTTATCTGAATTGAGCCACATAAAGTCAGGTAGGCCACTCATCTTCATCTTGCCGCGCTGATGAAATTCTGTGCGCGTAAATCCGGGACAGAGCGCTGAAACTTTGATGTTGGTGCTCTTTAGCTCTGTGTTTACCGCTTCAGTGAGCACAGTCAGATAAGACTTCGCTGCGCTATAAGTTCCACCTGCAATAAAGCTGGCCACGGATGAAACATTGATAATCACACCAGAGTTACGTTCTTTCATCCCCGGCAAGATCACATGCATTAACCGCATCGGTGTGCGCACAAGTACATCCAACAACTCTTGCTCGGCTTGCAACGCACTCATAGTGAACGGGTACTTAATTCCAAATCCCGCATTATTAATCAGTACTTCAATTGGATAAGTAGAGATGTAATCCTCGACCGCTTTACAGCCTGCCTCTGTTGCTAAATCTGCAGGAAGTACAAAGGTCTGCACTCCATACTTTTCACGCAATGCGCCAGCGCGTTCATGCAGCCTTGCTTCATCGCGCGCAACGAGTGCGACGTTATAACCCTTAGTTGCCAAAAGGCGGGTGAAACTCTCGCCAATGCCTGCAGTTGCACCAGTGACGAGAGCCCACCTTGTTGAAGTCATCAGACAACAATCCCCTTTGTATCTTCTTCACGGATATGCCATGAAGATCCATACTCTGAAACTAACTCCAAGAATGGCTTAGGTGCAAACCATTCAGGGCCATTGACGCCTTCCGGCTGCCAAACACCCTTATGAATAAGCTCCATAGCAATCACTGGGTTGATGGCGGTCTGCCAGACAACTGCTTGATCGCCGTAATTCTCCATAGACCACGCGTTATCAACGACGTTGTAAATGTAGACAGCCTTTGGCTTCCCTTCTTTATCAAGACCCTTCACAAGAGTTCCTGCGCACGTCTTTCCACGCATACGTTCTCCGAGAGTTGCAGGATCTGGCAAAGATGCCGCCAAGATATCGCGAGGTGAAACAGCAACACCTTGCACGGTGATCTGCTCCTTGCGATCCATTCCCAGCATATGAATTGTCTTGAGCGTTGAAATAAATTCAGAGCCAAGTCCATACTTGAACTTAACTTTCTTGGCATC
>JAPOJL010000115.1 GCA_029978425.1 Actinomycetota bacterium | reverse complement strand
AGCAACTGCTGCTACTCCGTGAGATGCAAAGTCATTTGATTCAACGACAATAATGTTGCTAATTGGACCTTGGTTAACAGCTGCAGCAAGGGCAGCACCTTTACCGGCAGGTGCAAGAACGACTGCTGATACTGAACCGATACGGGCTGCCGCAGTTGCTAGCTCGGCAGTTGTCTTAGTTGCGTGATCGCCTGAGAAATCAGCGAGGATTAATACTGTGCTCATATCAACTTCTTCTCTGCTAGGAATGTGGCTAACGCTTCGCCGCCGCTACCTTCATCGTTGACTTTAAGGCCAGCAGCACGTGGAGGACGTGGGGTTGCATCTTTAACTTGTGACCAAGCGCTTTGGGCTGCAACGCCGACTGCTGCTAAATCTTTCTGTTCAATTGTCTTCTTCTTCGCTGCCATGATTCCCTTAAAGGATGGGTAGCGCGGTTCATTAATTTTTTCGACAACACTTACAACGACTGGAAAAGCTGCTGACATCTCATCAACGCCGGCTTCGGTAACGCGGGTAATTGAAACTTTGCCGGAAGGATCAACAACAACTTTTGAAGCGAAGGTCAGCTGCGCCCAACCAAGGCGAGCGCTGAGCATCGCTGGTACAACGCTCATACGAGCATCTGTTGATTCGGTTCCGCAGATAACAATGTCGTATCCACCATCGCTAATTACTTTGGCAAGAACTGCAGATGTGGCGAGCGCATCTGATCCTGCAAGTGCTGCATCAGAAACCAAGATGGCGTCGTTTGCGCCCATCGAAAGCGCTTTACGAACCGCCTCCGTTGCGCGTTCTGGTCCCATCGAAATCACTGTGACTGTGTGTGGGCCACCTTCTTCATTACCGCCGTGCGCTTCTGCAATACGCAGCGCCTCTTCAACGGCATATTCATCCAAATCATTGAGAACGGCATCAACGTTTTCGCGATCGAGAACGCCGCCGACCATCTTCTTCTCAGCCCATGAATCAGGAACTTGTTTTACGCAGACAGCAATCTTCATAGCCCTTATGTTACTGACGGGTAGGTGCTTTCACAACGCGAAACTCTCAACTAATACTTCACCTTCTATTCAGTGACACTTCACCTTGCCTTGCCTACCCAGTTGTGGGCTCCGCCCAATCTACGGGTATGAGAATCGCAGTTGTCACCGAGGCCTTCCTACCTCAGGTAAATGGAGTAACCAACTCTGTCCTGCGCCTGCTCGAATTCTGCAAAGCACAGGGGCACGATGTCTTGATCATCGCTCCTGAAAGCGAAGGCGCTCCTTCGGAATACCTTGGCTACAAGATCAAACATGTCCCAAGTATTTCGATGAAGAAGCTCATCCCGATGGCAGTGCCTAAGAAATATCTAGAACCACTCTTAGAAGGATTTGCACCTGATGTTATTCATCTCGCCTCACCAATCTTTCTCGGACATTACGTCGCTCGTATCGCTCGTAAAGCAGGGATACCAACTGTCTCCGTCTATCAGACCGATATCGCTGGATTCGCTCGCCACTATGGGCTAACGATTGCGCATAACACTCTTAAGAAATGGGTATCCCGTATTCATCAAGCCTCCGACATAACCCTGGCGCCATCTAAATGGGCTTGCCGAGATTTAGAACAAAGTGGCGTAAAGAATGTTCGTCTTTGGAAGCGCGGAGTCGATCTCGTCAACTTCACCCCTGCAAGGCGAGATG
>JAPOJL010000114.1 GCA_029978425.1 Actinomycetota bacterium | reverse complement strand
GTATTTAGATTGCGCACATTGTCGTTGTAGAACTGGCGCGCAAACGAAACTTTATTTTCGGTAGTTGATAGCTCTTCTTGCAGTGATAAGAAGTTGGCTGACGCTTTGAGATCAGGATATGCCTCGGCTACTGCGAGCAAGCCGCGCAGCGCATTGGTGAGCGCACCATCAGCTGCTGCAACATCTGCGACAGTAGAAGCAGATGTTGATTTAGCGCGCGCTGCAACAACAGCATCAAATGTGCTCTGTTCGTGCTTTGCGTAACCTTTGACTGTTTCAACTAAGTTAGGAATCAAATCTGCACGTCGCTTGAGTTGAACCTCAATCTGTGCAAATGCTTCATCAACGGTGATATTTAAACGGATGAGGCGGTTGTATTGCGCGATGGCAAAGATGACGAGTAAAACGATGGCGCCGATAACGATAAATTCCATAATTACTTCAACCCCTTAATCTTGGGCTGTATTCCCAAGCGTCTTATTTGATTCTGCTCTTGTGAAAATTCATAAAGGAGCGGCTTGGGGTTGGCCCACGCTGTCCTTGATAACGAGATGCATAGATCGCTGAACCATATGGGTGTTCAGCTGGTGATGAGAGCTTAATCAAGCAGAGCTGACCGATTTTCATACCTGGGTATAACTTCACAGGTAGGTTGGCAACGTTAGAAAGTTCGAGAGTGATGTGACCGGAAAACCCTGGATCGATAAACCCGGCTGTTGAGTGCGTTAAAAGTCCAAGTCGACCTAGCGATGACTTTCCTTCAAGGCGGCCAGCGATGTCATCAGGAAGGGTGATGACTTCGTAGGTACTCGCCAGAACAAATTCGCCTGGATGCAAGATAAATGCTTCATCGCCTTCAGCGATGACTTCGCGAGTGAGCTCAGCCTGCTCGATCGAAGGATCGATGACGGAGTACTTATGATTCTCAAAGACGCGGAAGAATTTATCGAGACGGACATCGACTGATGAGGGCTGGATCATCGCCTCATCAAAAGGTTCGACGGCAACACGGCCAGATTGAATCTCGGAGCGGATATCGCGGTCTGAAAGAAGCACGGCGCGAGCCTACCTTTCTAGGCGCAAAAAAGGGCCCTTGGCGCGCTTGCGTAAGTTACTAGCGGGTAGCACCATTACGCCATGAGCCATTACAACGCCAATCTCCGTGACATTGAATTCTGCCTCTTTGACCTATTGGGGCGCGAAAAAGTTCTCGGTAATTCCATCTACTCCGAACTCGATCGCGATACCGCGATGGGAATGTTGGAAGAGATGAAACGACTTACTGAAAATGATCTCGCTGCCTCCTTTATCGATGGCGATCGCATGGGAACAGATTTCAATAAAGCCACCGGAGATGTAAAGCTGCCCGAGAGTTTTAAGAAATCTTACAAAGCATATGTTGATGGTGAATGGTGGCGTCTTGATGCACCAGTCGAACTCGGAGGTATGAAAGTTCCTCCATCGATTCGTTGGGCAATTGCCGAAATGGTCTTGGGTTCAAATCCAGCTATCCATATCTATGCATCTGGGTACGCATTTGCGCATGTTGCTTATGCGCTTGGAACAGATATTCAGAAGAAAATGGCTAAGCACATGGTGGATCGACACTGGGGTGCAACGATGCAGTTGACAGAACCCGATGCAGGTTCAGATGTTGGTGCAGGCCGCAGTAAAGCGGTACAACAACCTGATGGAACT
>JAPOJL010000113.1 GCA_029978425.1 Actinomycetota bacterium | reverse complement strand
TGGTCCATTTGTTGGAACAATTCTCGATCGCTTCTCACGGCAATAAGACGACTGCAAATGCGACGGCAGCATTCACTGCACTTGCTTGTCGCTCTGGCGAGAAGAGAACGAAAGACGCTAAAGCGCTCTGGAAAATTCCATCAGTGAGTTGACCAGTCCAGCGAACTCGAAGCAGGCGGAAGAGCTTTGCATCGCGAATAAGAGTGGCAAAGCGCATACGAGAAGCGTAGTTAAAGAAAGAGGATTATTCTTCTCCTGCTATGAAAACAAAGCGCGGGTTCATCGACTATTCACTTGATAAGCGTGCAACCCTGCTCGCTCTCTTCCGTGGAGTAGTCGATGCATGTGATGCCGACCCATATTTGATGAGAGCCGCTAAATATCATGGCGAAAAAGTCGATCGTAAATGCCCTGTCTGCAAGAAAGATTCGCTCGTCGAACTTCGTTACACATTTGGCGATCAACTCGGACAATTCTCAGGCCGCATCAAGAACGGTGACGAATTAGATGAGATGGAATCTGAATTCGGTGAGTTTTCGGTCTATGTCGTTGAAGTCTGTCGCGAATGTTCATGGAACCATCTCTGTTCTACCTACTTATTAGGTGATGGTCGCGAGCGTAAAGCGCCTCGCAAACAACGAACACTCGAAGATGAGGACTTTGCTTCGCTGAAGCAATAGGTATTCACGAGTAGCCTTGCCACATGCTAAAGACCAAGTTAATCCGTGCCGGAATATTCCTCGCCGGGTTCGGCTTTGTCGCTGGGGCAACGCTATTCGCCTTCGCTTGGTTTACCGTCTCAATTCCTGACCCCAACGCTTACGTCAATAGCCAATCAACGATCATTCAATATTCCAATGGAACTGAAATTGGCCGCATTGGTTCACAGAATCGCCAGGTACTGCCACTTGCCAAGATTCCATTGCGTCTTCGATATGCAGTGATGGCAGCTGAAGACCGCAACTTCTATTCCAACCGCGCTTTTAGCGCAACAGGTATTGCACGTGCACTTTTGAATAACTTGAAATCTGGTTCGCTCAATGGTGAAGGTGGTTCAACCATCACTCAGCAATATGCAAAGACCGCCTTCTTAACACCGAGCCGCACAGTGCAGCGAAAGATAAAAGAACTTGTTATCTCACTTAAGCTCGAGAATGCGCTGACCAAAGATCAGATTCTCGAAAATTACCTCAACACTATTTACTTTGGACGCGGTGCCTATGGTGTTCAAACAGCTGCACAGCAGTACTTCAACCGAAACGCTAACCAGCTCACCATTTCGCAGAGCGCAATCGTGGCAAGTATCTTGCGTTCACCTGGACTTTACGATCCTTTCTATGGCGATAAAGAGCAGAAGGCTCGCAACAAAGCTCGCTTAGAGAGCCGATTCCAATATGTCATCAGTGGCATGCTCGATAAAAAGTGGATCACTGCAGCTGAGGCGAAAGCTGCCAAGATGCCGATGATCGCTCCGCGCACAACATCAGGACAGCTCAGCGGCCCTAAGGGTTACATCATCGATGCGGTTCAGAAAGAGTTGAGCAAGCTTGGTTTCTCACAAGACCAACTTCTTGTGGGTGGTTATGTCATCAAGACAACGCTCGATCAGCGCGCACAACAATCTGCGGTAGATGCAGTTAATAAGTTCACGCCAACACCTGCCCCAACAAACTTACATACAGCCCTTGTGGCTATTCGCCCAGGAACGGGTGAAGTCATCGCAATGTACGGT
>JAPOJL010000112.1:247-1775 GCA_029978425.1 Actinomycetota bacterium | reverse complement strand
AGAACTGTTCGAGCACATGGGCCGGCTTGATCGAGCGATGAAGAGAACGCAACGAGTCCATAACGGGAAACCCCGCCATATGTAGGTTTGACGCCGACCGTTCCGGTAACTGCAGCAGGTTGGCGAATAGATCCGCCTGTGTCTGTTCCTATTGCAAGTGGTGCTTCAAAGGCAGCAAGCGCTGCAGATGATCCACCACCAGAACCGCCCGGAATACGTGAGAGATCCCAAGGATTGTGGGTCGGACCGTAGGCAGAATTTTCGGTGGAAGAACCCATCGCAAACTCATCCATATTTGTTTTACCTAGAATGACAATGCCATTCTCTTTCAAACGAGTAACAACAGTGGAGTCATAAGGAGGACGCCATCCTTCAAGCATCTTCGACCCGCACGTCGTAGGAATTCCTTTTTGAACCAAAACATCCTTCAGTGCAAGCGGAACTCCTGCCAACGGAGAAACTTTCTCACCAGATTTACGTTTCTCATCAACAGCACGAGCTTGAGCGATTGCGCCATCGTTATCTACATGGAGGAATGCATGAACATCGCCATCAACTTTGGCAATCTGATCTAGATGTGCTTGCGTTAATTCAACACTCGTGACTTCACCGGCGCTCAGGGCAGCCGCCATTTCAGCTGCAGACTTCTTAATCATTGCTCTTCACCAAGAATTTGTGGGACCTTAAAGCGTTGCTCTTCTTGCGCAGGAGCGCCAGAGAGCGCTTCATCAGGGGTCAAACTCGGACGCACTTCATCAACGCGGAAAACATTTTTTAGTGGAAGTGGATGAGAAGTGGGTGGAACATCCGCTCCCGCGACTTCTTGTACTCGCGCAACGGCATCTAAAATGACAGCTAACTCATTAGATAGATGGTTGAGTTCATCGTCAGAAAGGTCGATACGCGCGAGCTTGGCTAAATTCGCTACATCATCGCGGGAAATGTTCGACATAAAGGTCACCTTACCGAGTGCTTCGCAGTTGGCGCGAATTACTTACGGATCTGGCCATCCCCTCTCACTATCCATGTGGTCGTGGTCATTTGTTCAAGACCCATTGGGCCACGGGCATGGAGTTTCTGATTAGAGATTCCAATCTCAGCGCCAAATCCCATCTCTTCTCCATCAGTAAATCGTGTCGAAGCGTTCACCATTACTGCAGCACAATCAGAGAGAGCGATAAAGGCATCAGCATTCTCCTGAGATTCAGTAACGATGGCTTCGGTGTGATTGGTACCGTACTTCAATATGTGATCAGACGCTGCCAACAACGATGGAACCACAGCAACATTCATCTCAAGTACTCCGTATTCAGTACTCCAACTATCTTCTGTGGCTTTCTCTGCTGGGATATTTAATCCTTGAGCAATCTGTAGGGAGTCTTGATCACAATGTAATTTCACACTTGCGTTATGAAGCGCTTGAAGAACAATTGGCAGGAACTTGTCTTTGACTTTTTCGTGCACCAAGAGAGTTTCGGCTGCATTACAGACGCTAGGGCGATGAGTCTTTGAGTTAACCACAATTGGT
>JAPOJL010000112.1:0-237 GCA_029978425.1 Actinomycetota bacterium | reverse complement strand
GCTTTTTCATCAACGTAAACATGGCAAACGCCGGCGCCAGTTTCGATAGTCGGAACTGTTGACTCATCGACCACCATACGGATCAACGCAGCGCTTCCGCGTGGAATAACAAGGTCGACTTTGCCTCGAGCATGAAGGAGAGCACGGGTTGTGTCGCGATCATGTGAAGGAATGAGCTGAATTACTTCAGGAGATATACCCGTCTTTGCTAGCGCTTCTCTCATAACTTTGACGAGA
>JAPOJL010000111.1 GCA_029978425.1 Actinomycetota bacterium | reverse complement strand
CTCCTCTGGATCTGTGACTCCTTTGAGTGCGGCCAAGAATTTCTGTCGCGCATCGACAACCATGAGATTAACTCCGGTAGCAGCGACGAAGTCACGCTCTACCTGCTCTGCTTCTCCCTCGCGTAACAATCCATGATCAACAAAGACACAGGTAAGTTGGGAACCGACAGCTTTCTGGACAAGCGCCGCAGCAACTGCGGAATCGACACCACCAGAAAGTCCACAAATAATCGATCTATTTTCAACTTGAGACTTGATGTTGATGATCTCGTTTTCGATGATGTTATCTGAAGTCCAGGTTGGCTTGCACTTTACGATATCGATTAACCATCGGCGCAGAATTTCTTGTCCGTAAGAAGTATGAAGAACTTCTGGATGGAATTGAACTCCAGATAAGAGCCCATTTTCATTTTCAAAGGCTGCAACAGGCGTGTGTGCAGTGTTTCCAATAACATGAAAATTTTTTGGAGCTTGTGCGACGCTATCTCCGTGGCTCATCCACACATCAAATTGTGGTTCCATCCCAGAGAACAAGTGTGAAGTTGTATCGGCAGCGAAGTTGGCTCGACCAAACTCAGAGGTTCCTGTCTTTTGTACTTCACCACCGAGTGCTTGAGCCATCGCTTGAAATCCATAACAAATTCCAAAAATCGGAATGTCGTGTTCAAATAATCGAGCATCAATTTTTGGTGCGCCTGGTTCGTAAACCGATGAGGGTCCACCAGAGAGAATGATGGCGCGCGGATTGCGAGCCAAAATCTCATCTACAGAGAGCGTTGAGGGAACTATCTCGCTATAGACATTTGCTTGGCGGACGCGTCGTGCGATGAGTTGGGCATATTGCGCGCCAAAATCAATAACAAGAACGTGATTACTTCGTTGCATCTCAGACGTTCTTTAAGCTCTATTGAGAACGACTTCGACGCGTTGAAATTCCTTGAGTTCTGAGTAACCACAAGTCGCCATCGCTCGACGCAGCGCACCAAAGAGATTCATCGATCCATCTGCAGAATGTGATGGGCCGAGGAGAATTTCTTGAAGAGTTCCAGCAGTAGAAACATGGACTCGGGTCCCACGCGGAACCTCAGGATGGTGAGCTTCTGTACCCCAATGCCAACCACGTCCTGGAGCTTCTTCGGCACGCGCTAGTGGTGAACCAAGCATGACTGCATCGGCGCCACATGCAATTGCTTTGGCAATATCTCCGCTCTTTCCAACCGAACCATCTGCGATGACATGAACATAACGGCCACCAGATTCATCAAGGTACTCACGTCGCGCTGCCGCAACATCGGCAACTGCGGTAGCCATCGGAACTGAAACACCCAGAACTTGGCGCGTAGTGTGCGCAGCGCCTCCACCAAATCCAACGAGAACTCCCGCAGCGCCAGCGCGCATCAAGTGAAGTGCGCTCTGTGAGGTAGCAGATCCACCAACAATCACGGGAACATCCAATTCATAAATGAACTTCTTTAGGTTTAGCGGTTCTTTTTCTTTCGAAACATGTTCCGCGCTAACAGTGGTTCCGCGAATAACGAAGATATCAACGCCGGCATCAATCACCGCTTTATGAAATTCTGCAGTGCGTTGCGGAGAGAGCGCTCCCGCGACGGTCACGCCAGCAGCTCGAATTTCAGCAATTCGCTCTTTGATAAGTTCAGGCCGAATAGGTGCTTTGTAAAGTTCTTGCATACGTCGAGTAGCTTGATCAGCAGGAATCGAGGAAATCTCACCGAGTTGAATCTTTGGATTTTCATAACGCGTCCATAGACCTTCGAGATTGAGAACGCCTAATCCCACAA
>JAPOJL010000110.1 GCA_029978425.1 Actinomycetota bacterium | reverse complement strand
GTGAGTAGAAAACCGGAAGGTAATTTCTCTTCTAAGCCCATTTTCTTAATCCCATTCCAATCCGCCGCGGCGCCATACATAGGTATAAGCGACGAAGACTGTGAGGATAAAGATGACCATTTCAATTAAGCCAAAGAGCGCGAGTTGGTCATAGGCAACAGCCCATGGATATAAGAAGACAATTTCAATATCAAAGATAATAAAGAGCATCGCAGTTAAGAAGTACTTGACTGGAAAACGTCCGCCGCCTTGAGCTTGGGGGCTTGGTTCGATTCCACATTCATATGCATCGAGTTTCGCTCTGTTGTAACGCTTAGGACCAGAAAGTGCGCCTGCGACGACTGAGAAGATCGCGAACCCGAAGCCAATCGCGCCAATTACGATGATCGGGACGTAGGGGTTCACAACGCTGAATCTTAGGTGAGCCCTAGAAAATGCGTGAAATCAGGAGCCCTTGATGGCTGTGTGAACTGCCACAACTCCCCCCGTGAGGTTTACCCACGATGGATTTCGCCAGCCCGCAGCACTCATATCAGCAGCCAATTGCTCTTGTGTGGGCCATGCGCGTATTGATTCTGCGAGATACACATATGCCGAAGGATTTGATGAGGTCCGCTTTGCCAATTTTGGCAACGTTTTCATGAGGTAATTCATGTAGAGAATTCGAAATGGCTTCCATGTCGGAGTTGAGAATTCAACAATCACCATCCGGCCACCAACTTTGGTAACTCGCAACGCTTCTTGTAAAGCTTTCTTGTAGTCATGGGTATTACGGAGGCCAAACGAAATTGTTGTGAGATCAAAAGTATTCTCACTAAATGGCAGATTCAGCGCATCGCCTTTAACAAACTTTAAATATGGTCGCGCTTTTCTTCCTTGCGCCAACATGCCTTCAGAAAAATCTAACGATGTGACATCAGCTCCTGCTTTATGGAGTGGTTCACTTGATGAACCAGGGCCAGCAGCGATATCAAGAATTGTCATTCCCGTAGTGGGATTGATGATGGTCTGAACTTTTTTGCGCCAACGCTTGGTCTGTCCCAAACTCAAGAGATCATTAACTAAGTCATAGCGGCGAGCGACGCCATCGAACATCGATGAGACTTCTTCGGGATCCTTACCTAGGTCAGCTCGACTCACGCCCCCATCATTCCTAGCGGTAGGCTTATTTCACAAGTTGAATTGCAGTTGAATCACACCAGGATGGAGTGCCATGCACATTTCAATCACGACGGAGTTGCTCGGAGAGCATCCGCCGCTGCTTGAAATTTCTATCCCAGAAATTCAGGATGATGCACTTACTTCCTGGGTGCGCGGTGGCGATGGACTCATTGGTTTTGGAATCTATAAATCCCATACCGTTAAAGGCGCTCATCGTTTTGAACAAGCCCGCCAATGGTGGCGCGAACAAGTAAATGGCCTTGATATTCATAACAATGTCCATGGCACAGGAACGGGCCCGATTCTCTTTACTTCTTTCGCCTTTGATGAAGCTGAAGATTCCATTCTCATCATTCCTAAAGTCGTTGTGGGCCAACGCAATGGGAAATCATGGATTACATGGATCGGCGCTACTCCTCAGCCAGCGCTACAAAGATCTACCAATACTCCACAACCTCTCAATCTTTCTTGGAGCGGTAGCAATGGCGATGTCTGGCAAGATCGCGTCGCTCGCTCCGTTGAGAAGATAAAGAATGAACAGTTAGAAAAAGTTGTCTTAGCTCGCTTTATCACGGGAACCACTCAAGAGAAGATTGATCAACGTAAGTTACTCACCCAACTTGCGAGCGAATATCCCTCAACCTGGGTTTACTCCAATCACGGACTTGTCGGCGCT
>JAPOJL010000010.1 GCA_029978425.1 Actinomycetota bacterium | reverse complement strand
AAATTTTCTCGTTATTGAGATATGCCCCGCCTTCCTTAACAACGCGCCGCGCAGCCGATTTAGAATCGACAACACCGGAAGCTGCAATCAGATCAACCCAAGTTGGGATTGGTTCGCCCTTCCTAATTGTGGTTCGCGGTAGCTCAGAGAGCGCTGACTCCAGAGTTTCAACATCAAGTTCGCGGATCTCAGCCTGACCGAAGAGCGCCTTGGCTGCATTCTCCACTTTAACTGTCGTAGATTCGCCGTGAATCAACGATGTCACTTCACGAGCAAGAGCGCGATGCGCTTCACGCGCTCCGGGATTTGTTTTCAGCGATTCGAAGAGAGCATCTAATTCGTCATGTGATTTAAATGAGAATGTACGGAGTAATTGTTCAACATCACGATCATCAGAGTTGAGGAAAAATTGGAAGAAAGCGTATGGAGTCGTCATCGTTGAATCGAGCCAGATAGAGCCGCCCGCAGTTTTTCCAAACTTTGTGCCATCAGCTTTAGCAAGGAGCGGGATAGTCAGAGCATGTGCTGATTTACTCTCTACGCGACGAATTAAATCAACGCACGCCACAATATTTCCCCATTGATCGCTTCCGCCGATTTGTAGCAAACAGTTGTTACGTCGGCTTAATTCGAGGAAGTCAAACGCTTGGAGGACTTGATATGAAAATTCCGTGTAGGAAATTCCATCTTTCTCGAGACGGGCAGACACTGCATCTTTATTGAGCATCTGATTAACGCTAAAGTGCTTTCCAATATCGCGTAAGAATTCAATCGCAGATACGGGCTTAGTCCAATCCAGATTATTAGCCATAATCGCTGGGTTTTTGCCGCTGAAATCTAGAAACCCTTCAAGCTGCTTACGTATTTTTCCAACCCACTCTTCAACGACGGCAACGTCATTGAGGCTGCGTTCTGAGTTCCTTCCACTGGGATCGCCCACTAACCCAGTGGCTCCCCCAACCAGGGCAATTGGCTGATGGCCTGCTAACTGGAATCTCCGTAGGACTGTTAAAGCAACCAGATTGCCGATGTGAAGACTAGGCGCCGTCGGATCAAAACCTAAATAGAGCGAACGAGATCCGCTATCAAGGAACTCGGCTAGCTCGCCACGATCAGTGGTTTGCGCGATGGATTGGCGCCATTGCAGATCATCTAAGAGAGCGCTGGTCATTGGTCCATCATGCCTGAAAAGCGTCTCCGCTCGCTGGCAACCCATGCCGATTCCGCTGCAATAGTCTGATTAAGAGTGTCAAGTTGCTTTCTCACACTCGATGGGGCTGTTCCGTTGGGGCTAGTTCGAGCAGCAATTGCGCCATCAACATTTAGTAGCGCGCGAACATCGGCTGTTAACTTGGGATGAATCGACAAAAACTCTTCATCAGATAGTTGATGTAACTCGATATCTTTGCTTTCACATAACTTTACACATGCCCCGGCTGCTTCATGGGCTACAGAGAATGGCACCGATTGCTTCACCAAGAAATCAGCAATCTCGGTTGCAAGAGAGAAACCAAGTGGAGCTGCAGCCTTCATCTTCGATTTATCGAAGGTTGTGGTTGCGATCATTCCTGATACTGCAGGAAGTAATAGCAGCAAATTCTCAACAGAATCAAAGACCGATTCTTTATCTTCTTGGAGATCGCGGTTGTAGGCGAAAGCTAAACCTTTCATGACTGTCAACAGACCAGTGAGATTACCGATGAAACGTCCCGACTTTCCGCGCGCTAGTTCAGCTGCATCAGGGTTCTTTTTCTGGGGCATGATCGATGATCCAGTGGAATACGCATCATCAAGTTTCGCCCAGCCAAACTCAGTGCTACTCCAGAGCGTCCACTCTTCGCCAATACGAGAGATATGAACTCCAGCCAGAGCGATGATAAAGAGCGCTTCGGCCGCAAAATCTCGATCCATGACTGCGTCAATGCTGTTCTCTATGACACCGCTAAATCCAAGGCTTGCGGCCGATTTTTCGGGATCAAGTGGCAACGAAGAGCCAGATAAAGCTCCCGCTCCTAAAGGCGAGAAATTACTTCGTGCCAACCAATCGTGAATTCGCGAAATATCGCGAGTAAATGCGTGAGCATGTTTGGCAAGTTCATGTCCAAACGAGACAGGCTGTGCATGTTGCAGGTGAGTAAATCCTGGAGCGACTGCATCGACATACTGTTCAGCAAGTTCAGCAATGGATTTTTGTACAACCAGCAGTTGAGAAGCTATCTCAATCATGTGATCAATGAGATAAAGACGGAAATCGGTAGCTACTTGGTCATTTCTCGATCGTCCTGCGCGGATAGCGCCACCTACATCTCCAAGCTTCTCCTTTAAACCTCTTTCCAGAGCCGAGTGAACATCTTCATCTGAATCGATTGCTGTAAATGTTCCCGCTGCAACTTCCTTCTGAAGTTGGCGCAGCGCCCCTTCTAATTTCTTACCAGTATCAGAATCGATAATTTTCTTCTCTTGAAGGATGGCTACATGTGCGAGTGAGCTTCGAAGATCATATGGAGCTAAACGCCAATCGAAATGAACGCTTCGTGAGAGTGCAAACATCGCCTCTTCAGGCTGAGATGAGAACCGACCACCCCACAGCGCCATCAACGTCTCGCTTTCTGCTTACGTGAACCACCAGTTGTTTTCTTACTTAAAGCAGACCCAATGAAATCACGGAGTTGAACAGCTAAGGCTTTGCCACCCGTGGCGTTTCGCGAGATAACAAGCACTGTGTCATCACCAGCGATAGTTCCAATGATCGAGGAGAGTTCACCCGATTGCGAAGCGCGATCGAGTGCGCTTGCTAGTAATTGAGCACCGCCTGGAGGGGTTTTCACCACAACAAGATTTCCGCTCGCAGTGATACTTAAAACCAATTCATCTGATACTCGAGCCATGCGCGCAAGCGGTTCGACCTCAGAGTTCATCAATTGATATCGCATTACCCCACTGGCATCTTTTCCACGGACCGCACCGACATCCTCAAGATCTCTACTAGCAGTTGCTTGAGTGACGTCGATTCCTTCATCTGCTAATAATTCAACGAGATCACTTTGGGAGCGCACCTGTCCTTGATTTACGTATGAAATCACGAGTGCACGTCGTGCGTTTGAGGAGATACCACCTTTTTTAGCCACCGTAGATCTCCTCGCAGATATCGTTGAAGGCTGAGACAAAACTCATAATCTGCCGATCGCTTACAACATATGCAGGTGCAATACGAATCACTTCATCGTTTGCTGCGTTTACAAGGAAACCTCGTTTGAGAAGCGCTGCCGCAACATCCTTAGCCTTGGAATCTTTTAGAATAATTCCAATCAATAAACCTTTGCCGCGAACTTTTGTTACTCCAATAATGGGCGAGAGAAGATTTCTAAGAAGCGCACCTTTGACAAGATTGAGGGACTTATATTTACCTTTTTCAATCTCATCGATTGTTGCCAGCGCTGCTGCTGCTGCGATGGGATTTCCACCAAAAGTGGTTCCATGACTTCCTGGAGTTAAAAGATCTGCAGTTTTTCCCAGCGCAATCATCGCGCCAAGTGGCAATCCCCCGCCAAGACCTTTAGCCAGAGTGATGACATCAGGGATAATTCCTTCATCCTCATAACCAAACCATTGTCCGGTCCGCCCCATACCAGTTTGCACAGCGTCAATGACAAGCAACGCACCTTTTGCCGAACAAATCTCTCGCGCCGCCTTGAGATATCCCGCAGGCGGAACAACTACTCCAGCTTCACCCATGATTGGTTCAAGAATCACCATTGCAGTGCGCTTTGTTACGGCTCTCCTTAAAGCTTTGATATCTCCGTAAGGAACATGACGCACTCCAGGCAGTAAAGGCTTGAAGGGATCACGTTTGGAGGGTTGTCCGGTTAGCGAAAGAGCGCCCATAGTTCTGCCATGAAATGCACCCGATGCAGCAACTACTTTCTTCTTTCCTGTTCGGCGGGAAATCTTGAGCGCCGCTTCATTGGCCTCGGCTCCTGAATTACAGAAGAAGATGCGCGCAGAATCATCACCGGTCATCTCTTTTAATTTCTGAGCTAGGAGCAGAGCCGGTTCGTGGGCATAGAAATTACTCACGTGGCTAAGAGTTTTACTTTGTTTAGCAATAGCAGAAACAATTGCTGGGTTGTTATGCCCCAGAATGTTGGTGGCAATCCCACCGAGAAAATCCAAATACTTCTTGCCTTCGACATCCCATACCTCAATACCTTTACCACGCACTAAACCGATTGCTGGAGTTCCGTAGTTCGATTGCATCAACGCGCTCCATTGTTCAGCAATCTTTCTATTCGACTTGATTGCGGAATTCTTCGCTATGGGTTTTCTTACTGTCGTACCCATGTTCCACCCTTTCCTTGAAGCGCATCCGTGAAAGCTAGTAATGAGGTGCCATCCATAATTCGAGCAGATGTAGCGCCTGATTCCACGGCATTAATCGCAGCCTCTACTTTAGGAACCATGCCATCTGCGAAAGTCATATCTTTCAACTCCGCAACGCTTACTTCAGAGATGAGAGAGTCTTTATCTGGCCACTGGGCGTAGATGCCCGGGACATCGGTCATGAAGAGCATCTGATTTGCGCGCAAAGCTCCTGCAATTGCACCCGCTGCGATATCAGCATTTATATTGAGAGCTTGTCCAGCGCTGTCATTGGCAACAGGCGAGATAACGGGTAGGTATCCCATATCGAGCAAGTCATTGATGATTCCTGGGTTAACTTTCACAACTTCACCAACAAGACCTAGTTTTTCTACGTCCCTAACCTTGACCTCTAGAAGCCCATCATCGCTTCCCGTAATTCCGACCGCAGGTAAACCTGCTGCTCGCAAAGAACGAACTACAGAACGCAGCACAGTTCCAGTAAGCACCATTTCCACCACATGCATAATCTCTGGAGTAGTGATGCGAAAACCATTGACCGATTTTTTCTCAATTCCTCGAACCTTTAACTCAGCGTCGATATGGGGTCCACCCCCATGCACAATGACAAATTTCTCACCATTTGTGAACTGCGTAGCAATCTCTTTCATCCAAGCCGCGGAGCTCTCCCCCATCGCATGGCCACCAAATTTGATAACGATCATGTTGCGTATGCCGAATTCTCGTGAACATATTCTGCAGTCAAATCATTAGTCCAGACTGTTGCTGCAGAACTACCCATATGAAGATCAATCACAATTTCAATGAGCTCATTTTTCATATCCACAAGATCACGTGGCTGGCCCGGAGCGCTTGATTCACAGACTTTGACTCCATTGAGAGTGACATCAATCTTCTGCGGATCGAGCACAGCGTTTGTAGTGCCAATCGCAGCAAGAATTCTCCCCCAATTTGGATCCTCTCCGTGGAGCGCGCATTTCAATAGATTATTACGCGCACATGCTCGTCCTATCTCCACAGCATCTCTCTCACTTTTGGCATTAACGGTCGTGATGGAGATGATCTTGGAATGACCTTCGGCGTCAGCAATAAGCTGACGTGCCAAACTATCTGCAATATTGAAAAGGGCTGCTCGCAAATCGTCTTCCGAGAGAGTCACCCCCGATGCTCCTGATGACATCAACAAGACTGTGTCATTAGTGGAAGTACAACCATCTGAATCAATGCGATTGAAAGTTCTATCGACAACATCTTGGAATACGACACTTGCAACCTTTGGCTCCACAATTGCATCTGTCATGATGACAGAGAGCATCGTTGCCATCGCGGGCGCCAACATTCCTGCGCCTTTAGCGATTCCCGCAAACTGTGCACCTTGTGATTCCTGTATTGCAATTTTTGGTTTGGAGTCAGTAGTCATGATTCCTGTTGCTACATCGATCAAAGAATCCTTGTTTAAATTCTTATGCGCTTTATCAATCCCGCTCATCAGCGCATCCATTGGCAAACGCATCCCAATCAACCCCGTAGAACAGATTCCAACATCGCTCGCTGATATTCCCAGCACCTCAGCCACCTTTTCAGCAGAGCGATGGGTATCCGCAAAACCATCTGGACCAGTACAAGCATTAGCGCAGCCGCTGTTAAGAAGTACTGCAGCCACTATTTGATCCTTAATTATTTGGCGCGTCCATGTGACGGGAGCGGCAACAACTTGATTCGTCGTAAAAACTGCAGTCCCAAATAGCTGCGGGCCGTCATTAACAATCAGGGTTAGGTCTTTCAGGCCTGAACTTTTAATGCCAGCAGAGATACCCGCGCCTCGGAAACCCTGTGGCAATGAAGTTGTCATTGTCCAATTCCCATGGCATCTAGCCCCAGGGTCTCATCGAGACCCGCCATTATGTTGGCGTTTTGTAGCGCCTGCCCTGCTGCGCCTTTTCCTAAGTTATCGATTGCGACAGAGACAATAAGCCTTGATGTATGTGGATCTACCGCAATTTGCATGTGAACTGCATTCGAACCAATCAGCGACGAGGTTTCTGGGAGAAATCCAGGTTCTAAGAGTTTTACAAATGGTTCCCGTGAATACGCACTCTCATACAAAGCGCGGAGCGATTTTTCATCTTGCGATGTCTTCATAGTGACGGTAGCCAATATTCCTCGTGGCATCGGCGCCAAAATAGGCGTGAAGGAAATCTTTACAGCAGAACTATCTCCATCACCTTGTAATTCACCAAGAGTTTCTTCGATCTCGGGCGTGTGTTGATGAACGCCACCGAATTTGTAGGATGTCATGGAGTTCATAATCTCGCTAGCGCTGAGGTTAACTTTCGAAGTACGTCCAGCCCCTGTTGTGCCGCTCGCGGCGACCACAACTATGTCCGATGCATCTATTCCGCCGCCGCGCACTGCAGGAGCGGCTGCAAGTGCGATCGCGGTGGCATAGCAACCCGGATTTGCAACGCGGTCCGCGGCTGCGATGGCGGCGCGTTTTCCAGGTAGTTCCGGAATGGCATATAGCCAGGCTCCGGCATAACTATCGTTGTAATACTTTTTCCAGGATGGCGCATTTTTCAATCGAAAATCGGCGCCTAAATCTACAATCTTTACTTGTGGGCTGATTTCTTTTACAAGTGATGCCGACTCACCATGTGGAAGTGCTAGGAAGACCAGATCACACTTGTTTATCTCACTTGCAGATGTAGCCGAGAAACTTCTATTGGAATACGCGACAAGGTGAGAGTGGATTGAAGTGATCTTCTCCCCTGCATTTGAGCCTGCCGCTAGGTAGATAGCTTCAAATTCAGGATGTTTTGAGAGCAGCCTTAAAAGCTCTCCGCCCGCGTATCCGCTAGCCCCCACTACCCCAATCTTCATAGACGTAGAGTAAAGCCTTTTGTATATCTATGCAAATCTATGCATATTTATACATTTACGAGCGTATCTGAGCCCCGCATTTCTTTACAGCGCTAGCTCCTGCTGCCTCGCGTAGCGCTGAGACTTCATCGGCAGTTAGCGTTCGATTAGGCGCACGGAAAACGAGTGAGAAAGCTAGCGAGACTTGAGATTCTCCTGGCTTTTGGAAACGATCAAAGAGTTGGATGCTCTCGAGCAATTCTCCGGCGCCTTCAACAAGTGCCGCTTCAACATCACCGGCCGACACCTTCTGGTCGACGAAAAGCGAGATATCTTGAATCGCCGCCGGCATTGTATTGACGGGTATGGCTTGAACCGGAGACGCAAATGGAATGGCATCAACAATGAGCGCGAATGCAACGGTTCTTTCCGGAAGTCCTAAGGCTGTCGTGATGCGCGGATGAATTTCACCCGCATGGGCAACCGCTTTGTTGTTCACTCGAAATTCAGCGCAACGACCTGGATGCGATGGTGCAAGTTCAACGTTGTGAACGCTAAATTCATGGCCCGTCTCTGTGATGAGTTCGGCGGCGAGATCAACGGCATCGCTCCAATCCACCATTCGTCCCTTACCCCACCATCCAGAACCAACAAATTCACCGGCAATAACGCCACCGATATGTAGCGCTTGTTTGGGCACGCTCTCGTAGATCTTCTTGATTTGAGCGGCACTTGGACGCTTTGAGGTGCTTATGTTTCCTGGAGTTTCAATCTTCTCTGTGTTTCTAAAGATAGAACCGGTTTCAAAGAGCGCTACAGACTTTTCACCGCGCGACAAGTTACGGGCTGCCGCAGCGAGAAGTCCAGGCGTGAGATGGGTGCGCAGATGTGGATATTCATCAGACATTGGATTTGCGATAGTAAAAGTCTTGGCGCGATCCCCTGTGAATCCAAAAAGTTGCATCTGGTGGTCACTTACAAATGGATAGTTGTGAACTTCAACAAGTCCTCGATGTGCCAATTTAAGGGCGAGGGCACGTTTACGATTTTGCAATGGAGTAAGACCAGAACGCCCATTCTTCGAAAGCTTTACCGAAGGCAATATCGAAGGGATACGGTCATATCCATAGAATCGAGCAACTTCTTCGGCCAAATCTGGAAGATTGTGAAGATCAGGGCGCCACGATGGAAGCGCAACGCTCCATTTTTTACCGTTCTTCTTCATCCCACAGCCAATACTGGTGAGCGCTTTCTGAAGCTCTTTATCGGAGTACGTTGTACCGATCAGATCTGAGATTTCCTGAGCAGAGACGGCAGTAGTGCGCTTTGCGATAGCTGAAACTTTTGACGCAGTTCCAAGATACGTTGCCCCCGCAAATTCCATAAGAAGATGAGCAGCGCGAGCCGAAGCTACCTCAGCCAGCGCAGGATCCACTCCTCGTTCAAAACGACGGGATGCTTCAGAGCTAAGGGTATGACGACGGGAATTTTGTGCGATTGCTACCGAATCAAAGTGCGCTGCTTCAAGAGCGATGGAGACCGTGAATTCAGTAACCTCGGAATCGAGTCCGCCCATCGTTCCAGCAAGAGCAAGTGGCTTCTTATCATCGGCTATCAATAAGTCTTCTTTATGGAGTTTGCGCTTCTGGTTATCGAGCGTGACAAGCTCTTTGAATGCGCCAGCACGTTGGACTCGCAAACTTCCAGCGATCTTCGCAGCATCGAAGGCGTGGAGCGGTTGACCCAATTCGAGCATTACGTAATTTGTAATATCGACTGCAATCGAGATCGGACGCATGCCCGCTTGTGTGAGTCGGCGCGCCATCCACGAAGGAGTTTGACTTAAAGGATTCACATTCGTGAGAGATCGTAGGTAAATTCGAGATGCCCCACTCTTATCCGTGATAAGAACTGGCGTGACTTTTCCGCGCTTCTTCTTCCGCTCTAATGTCGTAATCAGCGCTTTTGAATTCACATCTTTAAAAGGCACTCCGAGCGCCATTGCTAATTCACGCGCTGCTCCCCTAACGCTCATCGCATAACCGCGGTCAGGATTAACCGCGATATCGATGATGGGATCATTTGCACCAAGCACATCCAAAGCAGGTGCCCCGACCTTGAGATTTTTCTCTTGCACAACAATGATGCCATTGTGGTCATCGCCGAGGCCTAGTTCACGTGCTGAACAGATCATTCCGTTGCTGGTTTTGCCATAGGTTTCACGGGCTGAGATAGCGAAGTTTCCAGGTAGTACTGCTCCAGGAAGTGCGACCACGACGTAGTCACCTTCTGCAAAATTGGTTGCACCGCAAATAACGAATCGGGTTTTCTTTTCACCACAATCAAGCCCCACATAACGAATCGGCTTCTTATGGCCAGTGAGCTCTTCGATGGAAAGGACTTTTCCAACAACAAGAGGACCCTTAATCGACTCAGCTGGATTCTCTACACCTTCTACTTCAAAACCAACTTTGACGAAGGCGGCAACAATCTTGTCGACAGTAATGTTTTTGGGGAGGACTACAAACTCAGAGAGCCACGACAAAGGTAGTTTCATCGCGCACCAGTTCCAAATTGTCGAGAGAAGCGGACATCTCCTTCGACGATATCGTGCATATCGTTGATGCCATGCTTGACCATTAATGTGCGCTCAAGTCCCATTCCGAAAGCGAAACCGGTATAAATGTTGGTATCGATGCCACACGCTTCCAAAACTTTGCGATTGACCATGCCACAGCCGCCCCACTCGATCCAGCGTCCGTTGTAGAAGAAATCAACTTCTGCACTTGGTTCTGTGAAAGGGAAAAAAGATGGGCGGATACGTGTTGTGACTCCAGGTCCAAACATTTTTGCTGCGAAGTGATCAAGAGTGCCTTTGAGGTGGGCCATGGTGATGCCTTTATCAACGACCAACCCTTCAACCTGATTGAAGACCGGCGTATGAGTCGCATCAAGTTCATCAGCGCGATATGTACGACCTGGGCAGATCACATAAATAGGCGGCTCATTCTCAAGCATGGTGCGGATCTGTACCGGAGAAGCATGTGTACGCATCACAAGTCCGGATGAGAGTGGCTCAATAAAGAAAGTATCTTGCATGGTACGTGCAGGATGATCAGCAGGAATGTTGAGGGCATCAAAGTTCAACCATGAGGATTCCATCTCAGGACCCTCTTGAACGGTGTAGCCCATGCCAACAAAGAGATCTGAAATTTCATTACTAAGAATCGTAAGCGGATGAAGTGCGCCTCGAGGATTTCGATTTGTCGGGAGGGTGACATCAACACGTTCTTCAATGAGCACCGTGCTATCTCGTTCTGCAGTCAGAACTTTCTCTCGATCATCAAATGCTTGATTGATATTGGCGCGAGCTGTTCCGATAACTTTACCCATCGCAGCGCGCTCTTCCACGGGAAGTTGTCCAAGACCCTGATTGGCACGAGCAATGGGTGAGCGATCGCCAACATGGCTGATCTTTACTTCACGAAGTTCAACAAGGGATTTCGCTGCAGAAATAGCGCTGATTGCCTCAGACTTAATTTTCTCGATTTCTGCGTTATCTAACGACACTGCGGAATTCTACTAATTGGAAGGTACTTTGGCGGTTATTTTCGAGCAGCCGAGACGGCATACATCACGACTGAGGCTGCAGTCGCCAAATTCAGGCTCTCTGCCTTGCCGTTGATTGGGATCGCAACTCGTTTTGCTGGAAGATCACGTGGGATGCCACGAGCTTCATTGCCGAATATCCATATCGCACTCTTGGAAGCAGATTCTTGAGCAGCAACGAGTAGGTAAAGGTCAGCATCTGCATCGGTTGCATACAACTCGGAGCTATTTTCTTCCGCTGCATTCATCAGCGCTTCCAACGTCACATCTTCAATGATGGGTATATGCCAATGGGATCCCGCACTCGATCGCACAACCTTGGGACTGTACGCATCAACACTTTTGTCAGAGAAGAGAACTCCATCGAATCCAAAAGCGTCGGCGGCGCGGATTACAGTTCCAGCATTTCCTGGATCTTGAATCTCCCAGAAATATGCCAACTTCAGAGCCCCTTTTTGTGAAGAGAAAAGTTGAGAGAGCGATTGGCTAGGAATTTTTGCGATGGCAAGTAAACCTTGTGGTGTAACAGTGTCAGTCATTGCCTTCATTACTTCAGGAGAGACTTCTTGAATATCAAATCCTGAAACGGGACCTAACTTTTCTTGTCCATCCGCAGTGAGATAAATTGTCTTGACTTGGTGCGGAGCGTTATCTATCAACTCACGCACATTTTGCAGACTCTCAACGACATATGTCTGAGATTCGCGTCGCGCTTTAACTCCCCGAGAACCTAAAAGAGCCTTCACCGCCTCGACGTGAGGCGAATGAAGGCTCGTAATCATCGCTTGCGGCGAATGACTTTAGGAAACTTTGACGTTCTTACGTGCTACTTCGACCAATGCTGTAAAGGCAGCAGGATCATTGGTAGCAAGATCCGAGAGAACTCGGCGATCTACTTCAACGCCAGCTGCTTTGAGACCCTGAATGAAACGGTTGTATGTCATTCCATTAGCGCGAGTGGCTGCGTTGATACGAGTAATCCAAAGTTGGCGGAAGTCGCCCTTCTTATCCTTACGATCGTTGAAAGCGTAAACAAGTGAGTGAGTTACTTGCTCTTTCGCCTTAGTAAAGAGACGAGAACGCTGTCCGCGGTAGCCGCTGGCGCGCTCAAGGGTTGTACGACGCTTCTTGGCCGCATGAACACCACGTTTTACTCTAGCCATGTCTTATCTCCTTACTTCATTCCAAGCAGACGCTTGGCCGAAAACGTATTGCGGTCATTTGCAGTCTGGTCTTTTGATAGACGACGTGTGAGACGTGAAGATTTGCGCTCAAGGAGGTGGCGCTTGCCAGCGCGCTCGTGCACGATCTTTCCGCTTCCGGTGACGCGAAATGTCTTCTTTGCGCCACTATGTGTTTTCATCTTTGGCATTGCTTTCCTCCTGTAGGTCTAGCTTGTAATTCTCGTTCTTTTATTTCTCGCTCTTGTTACTTCTCGGCCTTGTTACTTCTCAGTTTGGGCCTGGGCGGCGCGGGCGCGCTTTGCTTCAGCGAGGGCTTCGCTCTTCTTCTTCACGGGGCCAAGCACCATTGTCATGGAACGGCCTTCGCGCTTCGGAGCGAACTCAACAAATCCAGTTGCGGCGACATCTTCTGCAAGACGTTGTAGCAATCTGAACCCCATTTCTGGTCTGGTCTGTTCACGACCCTTGAATTGAACAGTTACCTTCACCTTGTCACCACCGAGTAAGAACTTTTCAATATGGTTCTTCTTCGTTTCGTAATCATGATTCTCAATCTTGAGACCCATTCGAATTTCCTTGACCACAATGTGGGTCTGGTTCTGACGGGCTTCGCGCGCTTTTTGAGCGATCTCGTACTTATATTTTCCGAAGTCCATGATCTTGCAGACTGGTGGATTTGCTTCGGGAGCAATCTCGACGAGATCGAGACCATATTCTTCGGCCATACGAAGCGCTTCATCAATCGCTACGACACCGACCTGCTCGCCAGAAGCACCAATCAAACGAATCTCAGGAACGCGAATTCGATCATTGATACGTGGTTCTGCTGTGCTGATAACTCTTCCCTTCACTAAAAGCATGATGGAAGTCAGCCGCCAGAATGAGACCAATATTTTGGTCTTGCTCTTGTTGACCAGCTCACCTAAAAGTGAGGTAGGTGGGAGCGGCTAGCTCCACTTCATGTTGGTCCTGTGACCAAGGCCGAAATAGTACCTTTTTCGAATACTCCTTCAAAATCGGGCTCAAAGTGCGTGGAGATGCTGCGAGACCTAGGCTCCCACTATGACGCAAAGTGGTTCGAAGAGCCGATTCTGGAGCCGTCCAAAAAATCAGGAGGACCAGTTCCAGAGCATTACTGAAGCCGGCTCTGCGCTCTCCGATGATCTGCCTGGTCGCCAGAAAAAGTATTTCATCTCAATGATGATCAGAACCGCATGTTTTCTCCTCGCGGTATTTACGCCAAGTCCTTATCGCTGGTTCTTTCTCTTTGGTGCGGTAACACTCCCCTACATTTCTGTGATTGTTGCAAATGGAGGCCGCGAAACAATCCGCGGTCAAGCTAAGAATCTTCGCAGTCGCCAGAAAGAAATTGAATAAGCGTTCGCAAGAGCATCTAGGCTTTACCTTATGCGTCGCTTCGTTACTATCACCGCTTTAGCACTGGCGTTGATATTCGGCTGCTTTCAAGGAGCGCTCTGGCAATATGATCGCTACCAAGTACGACATGCCAACAACGATTTGATTCGCAATAACGTTGCGAAAACTTTAATCTCCGAAAGTTACTTAAGTAGTAGCAAAGAGTCTGAAATTGCTTGGCGCAGAATTGAACTTGTAGGCGCCTTTGATCCCAGCAAAGAGTTCCTGATTCGTAACCGCTATCACGAGGGCAAATATGGATTTGGGGTTGTGACGCTGTTTACAAGTCAGAGTGGCAAGAAGTATTGGGTCGATCGAGGTTGGGTTATCGCTGGTAAAGATGCTCAGACCCCACCCAGCGTTCAAAAAATAACTAATGAAAAAGTTCAGATCACAGCTCATGTACGAGTCCAAGATATTGAATCTCAAGTTCAAGGCAGTGTCTTTGCCATTCCCGGTTCTAACTCAACGCCCAAACTCACTAAATGGAATCTAGACCAATCTGTGGCGACTGAACCGATTTACTTTGATTTGATCTCTAGCTCCAACCCAGCGTTCACGCCAGATGTACCAACCCCACTTCCCGAACTCAGCGACGGACCGCACCTGGCTTATTCATTCCAATGGATACTTTTTATCTTTCTCGTCGCTTTTGCTTGGTATCTCGTGATTCGCGAAGATCGCAAGGCTCAAACGGCAAAACTCTGACGCTGATAAAGATCTGCATAAATTCCATTGAGCGCTAGTAATTCATCGTGGCGACCACGTTCTTTGATGAGACCATCATCAAGAACCAGGATCTGATCCGCCGCTCGAATTGTTGAGAGGCGATGAGCAATCACAATGCTGGTTCGATCCTTTAACGCACTCGCAAGGGCTTGTTGAACTAATGCCTCATTCTCTGAATCCAAATGAGCAGTCGCCTCATCCAAGACAACAATTCTTGGAGCTTTTAGTAAAAGACGTGCTATCGCAAGGCGTTGTTTCTCGCCACCAGAAAGGCGATGACCTCGTTCGCCAACTACTGTGTCAAAACCATTAGGTAACGAGCTGATTAAATCCCAAATCTGTGCTGAGCGACATGCATTCTCCATCTCGGCTTCGGTCGCATCAGCTTTTGCATAACGAAGATTTGTGGCGATGGAGTCATGGAACATATGAGCATCCTGCGTCACTATTCCAATGGCATCGCGGAGTGATTGCACTTGAAGATCGCGAATATCGATGCCATTGATTGAGATTCCACCATCTGTGACGTCGTAAAGGCGTGGGAGCAGCGCGCTGATTGTGGTTTTGCCTGCCCCTGATGAACCCACGAGAGCAGTTAAAGTTCCGGCAGGAACGTCAAAGGAAATTCCTTTCAGGATCTCGCCACTTTGAATGGTCTCAGGCTTCGCAACAGATTCAAGGGATGCAAGAGAGATTTCTTCTGCGCGAGGATATGAAAATTTAACGTTGTTAAATGAAATATTGAGTGGTCCAGATGAAATCGGCTTGGCATCTGCCTTATCGCGCACCATCGGAGTGAGGTCGAGTACCTCAAAGACGCGCTCAAATGAGACCAGCGCAGTCATCACATCTACGCGGACGTTAGAAAGCGCCGTGAGTGGTCCATACAATCGAGCCAGCAAAGCAGTGATGGCTAACAAAGTACCTAAAGTGATCTCTTTGTTGATGGTGAGATGTCCGCCAACTCCATAAGCAAAGGCAGTGGCTACTGCCGCAATGGAAGTTAGGGCAATGAAGAAGATTCGATTCAGCAAGGCAATCGAGATTCCAATATCAGCAACTTTACGGGCCCGCGTTGAAAAGTATGAACCTTCCTCCCTCGGATCTCCATAGAGAGAGACAAGTAAGGCTCCAGATACATTAAATCTTTCAGTCATCGTCGCTGACATCTCTGCGTTGAGATTAAAGGAATCACGAGTGAGTCGTTGCAGCTTTCGCCCTACCCACTTTGTGGGAAGGAGAAAGGCAGGCACTAATAGCAGTGAAACGATGGTTATCTGCCAGGACAGAATCAACATAGTGCCGATAACAAGCACAAGACTTAGTA
>JAPOJL010000109.1 GCA_029978425.1 Actinomycetota bacterium | reverse complement strand
GGAGTACGAAGCGCTGGTTAAGAAAGCCCGCAAAGGCTCGCTTACCGTTGAAGATTTCGCAGGCACCACAGTGTCACTTACCAACCCAGGAACTATCGGCACGGTTCATTCAGTTCCACGTTTAGTTCAAGGTCAAGGCTTGATTCTTGGCGTTGGCGCAATGGATTACCCCGCAGAATTCCAAGGTGCAAGCGAAGAGACCATTGCAGAACTTGCGATTTCAAAAGTCGTCACTCTTACATCTACATACGACCATCGCATCATTCAAGGCGCACAATCTGGTGATTTCCTCCGCAGAATCCACGAGATTCTCCTTGGTGATGGTGATTTCTACGGTGAGATTTTTGCTGCGCTTCGCATCCCCTATGTTCCGATTCATTGGCATGCTGATATTCCCGAAGGAAAAGATCAACTCAACAAAGCAGCTCGCACTCAACAGTTAATCCAGGCTTATCGCACCAATGGCCACTTGATGGCTGATATCGATCCACTGGAATACAAACAACGGAGCCACCCTGATCTTGATGTTGTGACTCATGGTTTAACTCTCTGGGATCTTGATCGCGAAGTTGCAACGGGTGGTTTTGGCGGTCGTCCTTACGCAAAACTGCGCAACATTCTTGGAATCTTGCGTGACTCATATTGCCGCTCAATCGGAATTGAATATATGTATATCGATTCTCCCGAGGAACGTAAGTGGATCCAGAGCCAAGTCGAAGTTGGTTCACCATTCTTCCCACGCGAAGAACAACTCCGGATTTTGCGCAAACTTAATTCGGCAGAAGCTTTTGAATCTTTCCTTCACACTAAGTTCGTTGGCCAGAAGCGCTTCTCCCTTGAAGGTGGCGAATCAGTCATTCCACTTCTAGATGCGATCGCGCGTTATGCGGCAAAGGCTCAACTTGATGAAGTCTGTATCGGAATGCCACATCGTGGACGTCTTAACGTTCTCGCCAATGTAGCCGGCAAGTCTTACGGTCAGATCTTCCAAGAATTTGAAGGGCACTACCAAGAGAATGAGGTACAAGGTTCGGGAGATGTGAAGTATCACCTTGGAACTTACGGTGATTTCGTCACTGAAGCAGGCGAAAAAACCAAGATTTACTTGGCTGCTAACCCTTCACACCTTGAAGCGGTGAATCCAGTTCTTGAGGGAATTGTCCGCGCTAAACAAGATAAGAAGAATGTTAAGAGCGCATTCTCTGTGCTACCAATTCTGATTCACGGTGATGCGGCATTTGCTGGACAAGGCGTCGTTGCAGAAACCCTCAATATGTCCCAGCTCCGCGGATATCGCACCGGTGGAACTATTCATGTAGTCATCAACAACCAGGTTGGATTCACTACATCTCCAGAATCAGCTCGTTCTTCACGCTACTCCACTGATATCGCAAAATTGATTCAAGCCCCGGTCTTCCATGTCAACGGCGATGATCCAGAAGCCTGCGTTCGGGTTGCGCGCGTAGCATTCGAATACCGTCAAACTTTCAATAAAGATGTCGTGATTGACATGGTCTGCTATCGCCGACGCGGTCACAATGAAGGTGACGAACCAAGCTTTACCCAACCACGTATGTACAAACTCATTGATGCAAAACGGACCACTCGCGTGCTCTATTCCGAAGCATTAGTTGGTCGCGGCGATATCACTCCTGAAGAAGCTGAAGAAATCGCACGTGATTATCAGAGCCAGTTGGAAGAAGTATTTGCATCAGTTGCTAATTACCAAGAAGAGCATGATCCCAATTTCGTGCCACCTATTGTTCCTAACGCAGAAGATGTGCCTACCTTTATCTCAGAACAGCTCATCCGCGAAATCGCTGCAACACAACTTGCGATTCCAGAAGGATTTAATGTGCATCCTAAGTTGCTCCCACAATTGCAACGTCGCGCTGAA
>JAPOJL010000108.1 GCA_029978425.1 Actinomycetota bacterium | reverse complement strand
TTTTAGCAGAGATATCGCGCACGACATCTTCATTCAGGCCACGCTTGGCATTTGTGCCTGCATCGCTCTTATCAGACCAACCGTATTCGTAGTTGCCGAGACCTTCGAGTTCTGGATGTGCAGTTGTCATGATTACGCCTTTCCAGCGGTGGTAGTTTTTCGAGCTTGCATAACTTTTGAAATCGACGGAATGTAAGTGGTGCACACGCCATCACCATGTGCAATAGTTGCAAGGCGTTGAACGTGCGTTCCTAAAATCTTGGAGAACGCTTCGGTTTCGGCTTCACAGAGTTGTGGAAATTCAGCGGCAACGTGAGCAATTGGGCAGTGATGTTGGCAGAGTTGCTCTCCCCCTGTCTTATTCTCTGAACTTGCTGCATAACCTTGTTCGGTCAGGAATGTCGCTAGTGCTTGAACTTTGTGCGAACGTTTGGCAAGTGCAACGCTTGCTTTGCGCTCCATGTCATCGGCACGAGTTTGCGCAAACGCCTTTACAAGGTGATCGCCAGACTGAGCTGCCATAAATTTCAAAGCTGCAACTGCTAAATCATCATAAGAATGTTCAAACTGTTCACGGCCCGCATCGGTCATGACAAAAACTTTTGAAGGTCGACCGCGACCGCGGCTGAGCGCTTGGTGAGGCTCGCGCGCTTCCAGAATTCCATCCTCAACTAAGAGATCGAGGTGGCGTCGAATTCCAGCAGGAGTGATACCCAGCCGTTCGCCAAGAACCACGGCGGTCGAAGGACCGTTCTCAAGGACCGAGCGCGCTATAGCGTCGCGGGTACCGAGATCGTCGAATTTCACAACAGTATTGTGTCGTAATTCAAAGCCGGTTGCCACTTGGACAGGCGCCTGACCCTTCGGTAACGAAATAGGCTACGAGGGTGAAGAGCGCGCGAGCCATTGCCCAGAGCGCACTTGTACCACTCACCGCACTTCTGCTCTTTCTCCAATCTGCCCTCGTTATCACAGGTGGAGCTGTTCGACTCACAGGGTCAGGACTGGGCTGCCCAACCTGGCCCGAATGCGTGCCGGGTTCCTATCTACCTGTTGAAGGTCAAGCTGAAGGAGCGCTTCATGCATGGATTGAATTTGGAAATCGCTTACTCACTTTTGCACTTCTGATCGCTGCTGTCGCAACGCTTGTGGCAGTTCTTAAAAGTGGACGGCGAGATCTGCGTTTCCTCGCAGCAACTCAAATTCTAGGAATTCTGGGCCAAGGAGTATTGGGTGGAATTACAGTTCTTACCGACCTGAATCCGTTAGCAGTTGCATCTCATCTCTTGCTCTCAATACTTCTGATCTCTGCTGCAACTTCACTCTTTACCAGGCGTCGTCATCCAGAAGTGCGCACCAATTCAACTCAAATGAAGATTTCACGAATCTCACTCATGCATATTGTCCTTGCCTACATAGCAATTGCCATCGGAACGCTCGTGACTGGTAGCGGCCCTCACGCGGGCGATGTTGATGCACCCCGCCTTGATTTTCATATCAGTTCGATCACTCGCATTCACAGCTTGTCGGTATGGCTCTTATTGCTCGTTACCTTCTTCTATTTTCGTACCTCCGATCTTCCATATCGTGCAAAGCGTTGGCTCATTATTTTCACCATACTTGCATTCGCGCAGGGTGCGATTGGTTACATTCAATACTTCTTGGGAGTTCCAGAATTACTAGTGGGTTTCCATCTTTTAGGTTCAGTACTAGTGTGGATCGCAGCGTGGCGGGTTCGCTTAGCAATTGTCAGAAAACCAGCGTGAGGAGATAGCAATGGCACAATTAATTGGATGGACCGAGCAGGATGATCAAGTAGTCAGTTATGCCAGAGCGCTTGCTATGGATGCTGTCCAAAAAGTTGGTAATGGCCACCCAGGAACTGCGATGTCGCTTGCACCTGTTGCGTATAACCTCTTTCAACGCCACATGGTGCATGACC
>JAPOJL010000107.1 GCA_029978425.1 Actinomycetota bacterium | reverse complement strand
CCTCCGCTAATGATCCAACAATGTATTCCGCTACTGCTTTCTCATCACCTTTGCCTTCGCCAAAATTTACTGACGGAATTCGAATGAGTTCTTGGCAAATTTTTACGACTTCACTTTCGAGGGTCATGGATACATTCTCCTCTCAAAGCATGGATAAATCTCAAGTTTTGCTTGTGCGCCAGCGCATTGCTATCGTTACCCAGTTATTCCATCCTGAAAGCGTAAGCCTCGCTTACTGCAATCGGGTGCTCGTCCGGGTGGCGGAATTGGCAGACGCGCTAGCTTGAGGTGCTAGTGCCCGCAAGGGCTTCGGGGTTCAAGTCCCCGTTCGGACACATCACAGCTTGAAAGCACACGAGGAGAAAAGTTGAATCTCTCTGAAGCACTCAGTCACATCAGAGAAATTCCTGATTACCCAAAACCCGGCATTGTTTTTAAAGATATCACTCCACTCTTATCGAATGGCAAGGCGTTTGATGTGGTCATTGATGCCCTCTGTGAAGGTCTCACCCATGTTGATATCGTCGCAGGAATCGAAGCACGCGGATTCATTTTGGCAAGCGCCATGGCAACGAAACTTGGCGCTGGATTTGTACCCCTTCGTAAAGCGGGAAAATTGCCACATCACGTTTTCTCTCAAGCATATGAGTTGGAATATGGGAGTGCGCAATTAGAAATTCACCAAGATGCTTTCCCTGTGGGGGCAAAAGTTGTTCTTGTTGACGATGTACTTGCAACTGGTGGAACGCTAGCGGCGGCTACGAAATTGATTTCTGACATGGGTGGGGTTCTTACCCAAATTTCAGTTCTCTTGGAGATTTCATTCCTTAATGGAAGAAGCAAAATTCTCGCCGACTGGCCAGAAGTGCGAGTTAAGGCTCTTCTCTCGTCCTGAAATGAGTTCTTCACTACAACTAAATTTCCGTTTAGTGGCAGGATACTGCTGTGGCTGAACTTGTCTATTACTGCGGCACCATGGATAGTGGCAAATCAACGCTTGCGCTCCAGACTGCTCACAACCATAAAAGTCGTGGTCGCAGTGGACTTATCTTTACCAGTCAGGATCGTGCTGGTGTAGGTGTCATCAGCTCCCGCTTAGGTTTGCAATCAGAGGCGATAGAGGTGTCGAGCAATCTAGATATTCACAATCTCGTAGTGGAGCGACTATCTATGGGAGAGAGAATTGATTACATCATCTGCGATGAGGCACAGTTTTATCAACCCATTCAAATCGATCAGTTAGCAAAGATCGTGGATGGCCTTGGAATCGATGTCTATGCTTTTGGAATTCTGGCAGATTTTCGAACCAAACTCTTTCCAGGTTCAGCACGCCTTGTAGAACTCGCTGACCGCGTAAATACCTTGCAAGTTGAAGCCCTCTGCTGGTGTGGGGCTCGTGCAACTCACAACGCTCGCACGGTAAATGGAGTCATGGTTGTTGAAGGCGAACAAGTTGTGGTTGGAGATGTTGGAAACACAGATTCCGTTGCCTACGAAGTTCTTTGTCGCAGACATCATATGCGTCAAGTAACTGCCAGGGCTTCGCGAGCAGGCCATATTTCGCATGACCCACTACCCTTTAAGGAATCGTAAATTTTGACAAGTAGATATCACAAGAGGAGAGAATGATGAATACACGTGGTTATGCAGTCATGGAAGCTAAGAAGCCGCTCGTGCCATATCAATTTAATCGTCGCGAGTTGGGTGCGAACGATATTGCTCTCGACATTCTCTATGCAGGCATTTGTCACTCTGATATCCATCAAGCCCGTGAAGAGTGGGGACCTGCGCTATTTCCGATGGTTCCGGGACATGAAATTGCAGGCGTCGTTACCAGAGTCGGAAGCAAGGTGACGAAATTCAAAGTGGGAGAAAAGATTGGTGTTGGAGTCTTCGTTGATTCCTGTCGCACTTGTTCCTCATGCCAACGTGGATTACAACAGTATTGCCTTGAGGGAATGA
>JAPOJL010000106.1 GCA_029978425.1 Actinomycetota bacterium | reverse complement strand
TGCGCATGAAAAGACCCCACAATTCATAGGTCTAAACAATGCGATTGCATGGAATCCCAGCGCAGAAGGTTTGAAGGTGGAGGACACTGTCATCACCACAACATCAGGGCTTGAGATCATCACGGTCGATCCGAATTGGCCGACCCACGAAACCGCAGGTCGGAAGCGTCCCGCGATCGTTTCCCAGTAACCCAAACGTTATAAAAAAAGCCTTAAAAAGCGTTGACCGGCGGTTATGAACGCATAAGACTCGCGTTGTTCAGGTGGTCAGACCACTTCAAGAAGGACAAGGGAGTCATTCGCGATGGTGCGTTACGGAATCATCGGCGTGGGCGCGATGGGTCGCGAACATGCAGAGAATCTCCGATTCATCGATGGTGCAAGCGTTACTGCGATCTCTGATCCTGATGAGGGTTCACGGAACCTCGCAACCAAACAACTTGGCGATGCAGTCACCGTCTTTTCCGATCACAAAGAACTTCTTGCATCAGGTCTAGTCGATGCCGTCATCATTGCTACGCCTAATTACACGCACGTTGATGTACTTAAAGATGCTCTAGCCACATCACTCCACGTTTTTATTGAGAAGCCACTCTGTACAACAATCGATGATTGTTTAAAAGTTATGGAATGGTCGAAGAACCGGACGGGCCTGGTGTGGATGGGACTCGAGTATCGCTATATGCCACCGGTTGCCGAACTGATTTCCATTGTTCATAGCGGTGGAGTTGGGGAAGTGCACCAAGTTTCAATTCGTGAGCATCGTGAACCTTTCTATCCCAAAGTTGGAAATTGGAATCGATTCACCGAAAAGACGGGTGGAACTTTGGTCGAGAAGTGCTGTCACTACTTCAATCTCATGGACCATATTTCTCAAGAACGACCAATTCGAGTTTTTGCATCGGGCGGACAACGTGTGAACTTTCTTGAGGAAACCTATGATGGCAAGCGCGCAGATATGCTCGATAGCGCTTATGTGATTGTGGAATATCCCAGCGGGAAGCGCGCCATGCTAGATCTCTGCATGTTTGCCGAAAACACGGTTGATAAGGAACATATCTCTGTTACCGGAAATGCTGGAAAGGTTGAATCGTTCTTGCCTTCGCTGGAGTTACGACATGGAAAACGTAGCGCAGTTGGCAATTTCAAAGAGTGGACCCATGATGCTTCCAAGCCGAAAGTGGAAACACGGAAGATCTGGGATGACTCCATTAAATACAACGGCTTTCACTATGGAGCTTCGTACCTCGAACATGTGAAGTTTTTCAAAGCAATTCAAGGCGGAAAAGCGCCTGAAGTGACCTTAGAAGATGGGCTCCGCAGCGTAGCCACAGGCCTTGCGGCCCAGAAGAGTATTGCTGAAGGACGTCCTGTTTTGATGAGTGAAGTACTGCCTGCGGGGTGGAATTAATGAGTAGCTGCACCCTCATTCCATTAGCGCGACCAACTTTCGATGTTGCTGCAGCCCAGAAATTCTTTGATGCAGCGCGTTCACTACTTACTGAAGTAGGAGCCACAATCAATGGTCCAACATCGCTCGTCATGACTCCAGAAGATACTGCGAGCGCGGAAGCTAATCTCAATTCAGATGAAAAGTTGTACATTCTATTTAATGCATCTTTTGCCGATGCATCCGCTGCAGTCTCACTTCTCTCGCAAGTAAAGGGAGATGTGTTGCTCTGGTCAGTTCGCGAATTTGGCGAGGTGGGGGATCGCCTACTTCTTAATTCCATGTGCGGTTCAAATCTTGCGGCACATGCACTTCGTGTGAATGGAAAACGCATTACCCATCTCCATGGGAATCCCGACGAACCACATGTTAAAGCCGCACTCGCTTCTGCGCTCTCAGGAACTATGCCGAGCGTCGGTCAACCAGATGTCATTAAAGGTGAACTTGCTGACGCAGAAAATGTGAAAAGCGCGCTGGCAAAAATTCAAGGTCACACCATTGGGGCCATTGGTGATGCTCCCGCAGGATTTACCCCATGCACATACGATGCAGATACATTAAAGAGATTATTTGGTCTCAACGTCATCAAT
>JAPOJL010000105.1 GCA_029978425.1 Actinomycetota bacterium | reverse complement strand
TAGATAATCTCTGTAAAGCATTGAAGCTACAGCATCTACTCTTATGCCATCAATATGAAACTCTTCAAACCAATAAAGCGCGCTTGATACGAGGAAATTGCGCACTTCATTTCGCCCAAAATTGAAGATCAGAGTGCCCCAATCAGGATGCTCTCCTAAACGAGGATCTTCATGTTCATAGAGCGCTGTCCCATCAAATCTAGCAAGCGCCCATTCATCTTTAGGAAAGTGTGCGGGAACCCAATCAAGGAGAACTCCGATTCCTCTTTGATGAAGCTCATCAACCAGATATCTGAAGTCATCAGGAGTTCCAAAACGTGAAGTAGGAGCGAAGTACGACGTTACTTGATATCCCCATGATGGACTGTATGGATGCTCAGTTACGGGAAGAAACTCAATATGTGTGAAACCTTGTGAAAGAACGTAATCACCTAGTTCTTTTGCCAATTCGCGATACGAGAGACCTGGTTTCCACGAGCCAAGGTGTACTTCATATACGGATACCGGAGATTTCCACGGTTGGTACATCGCTCGATTTGTCATCCATGGTGCATCGCCCCATTGGTAATTACTTTCATTCACAATCGATGCAGTATGTGGTGGAACTTCAGTCTGGCGAGCCATGGGATCTGCATGATCAACCCACTTGCCATCGCGACCTTCAATGGCGAACTTGTATTTAGTTCCAGGACCAAGATCTGGAATGAAAATTTCCCATAAGCCATTGGATCCCAAAGGAATCATGGGATTAGATTTACGATCCCAGAAGTTGTTGTCGCAAATCAAACTTACATTTCGTGCATTGGGAGCCCACACGGCAAATGCAGTTCCGATTAACTCATTTTCCGAATCACGACGCACATGAGCACCGAGCACATCCCATAAATTTTCATGGCGACCTTCAGTGATGAGATACATATCTAACTCACCTAAAGTGGAGTGTGGATTGAGATAGCCAGCCGGAGGTGATTGGAACTTCTGACGCTTCCCGACAAATCTGGCGAGGAAGCTCTTCATGAGCAAACTTTACTTAATTCTGACGCGAGCGATATGAGCGACTTTGCCGTAAGGACGAGCGGGATCAAGGCGGACAAAGGTGTCTTTGCCCCAGTTATATACGGAATTATCGAGAAGATCGGTTACTTCAAAGTTATCTTTATCTAGCCCCAAAGCCCACATGTCCCAATGAATCGTGGTTTCTCGGGCGTGGAAGCCATCCAGATTAACCACAACGAGAATCAAATTATCACCCTCCCGTTTGGAGTAGGCGATGATCTGATCAGAATCTGTGTCGTGAAAATATAAATTACGGAGTCTTTGAAGAGCGACATTATCTTTTCGAATCTTGTTGAGTTGTGTTACAAAAGGCGCAAGCGTAATTCCTTTTTTGGCAGCTCCAGCCCAATCACGAACTTTGATTTCATATTTCTCGCTATCGCGATACTCCTCTTTACCTTCAGCGATAGGAATATGTTCATACAACTCATAACCTGCGTACATACCCCACGAGGGTGCCATCGTTGCTGCTAATACGGCGCGAAGTGCGAAGATTGCAGGATTTCCACTTTGGAGGTGGAATGGCAGTATGTCTGGAGTATTGACCCAGAAATTAGGGCGGAAGAAGGCACTTGTGTGCTGTGAAACTTCACGACCATATTCCATTAATTCGTGCTTGGTGACGCGCCATGTGAAGTATGTATATGACTGTTGGAATCCTGCTTTCCCAAGAGAATGCATCATCGGGGGATTAGTGAAAGCTTCTGAGAGAAAGACTACGTCAGGAAATTCAGAATTCACTTTAGCAATCAGTTCTTGCCAGAAGTGCACTGGCTTGGTGTGGGGATTATCCACTCGGAATATGGAGACGCCTTTGTTAATCCAGAACTTTACGATGCGATGAACTTCGGCAAATAACCCTGGATAGTCGTTATCAAAATTGATAGGGAAAATATCTTGATATTTCTTTGGTGGGTTTTCGGCGTACGCAATCGTTCCATCGGCGCGCTTTGTGAACCACTCAGGGTTAGTTTTTACCCAAGGATGATCAGGC
>JAPOJL010000104.1 GCA_029978425.1 Actinomycetota bacterium | reverse complement strand
CGATTCGCGCTAGCGGCGTGATCTTTGAGGGATGAACGATTGCTGAATCCAATCCTGCCGCCACACATTCATGAAGGAATACCGAGTTGAGGACAATACGAGCAGCTGGATTTAGTCCGAAGGAAACATTGCTGACACCTAAAGTAGTTTGAACGTCTGGATATTCACTCTTTAATGTTCGAATTGCATTGATTGTTTCTAGCGCATCACGACGTGTTTCTTCTTGACCTGTAGCAATCGGAAAGGTGAGCGTGTCAATCAAAATGTCTCCGATTGCAACCGACCAATTTTCAGTCAAATCCTTAATCAAGCGTCGCGCTACTCGCAATTTCCATTCAGTTGTTCTTGCTTGGCCTTCTTCATCAATTGTGAGAGCAACAACTGATGCGCCGTGTTCGCGTACTAGTGGCATGATGCGAGCGAATCGTGAAGTAGGTCCGTCTCCATCCTCATAATTGACTGAGTTGATGACGCTGCGACCACCTAAAGCTTCAAGGCCAGCTTTGAGCACAGCAGGCTCGGTTGAATCTAAAACGATTGGAAGGGTTGATGATGTAGCAAATCGAGAAGCTAATTCGGTCATATCACGAACGCCATCGCGACCTACATAATCAACAGAGAGATCGAGCATATGAGCGCCGTCGCGAATTTGATCGCGCGCTATCTCAACACATGTTCCCCAATCTTCATTGATGAGCGCATCTCTAAAAGCTTTTGAACCATTGGCATTAGTTCGCTCACCTATAGCCATGTAAGTCTGATCTTGGCGGAATGGAACATATTGATAGAGCGAAGAAGCACCTGGTTCAATTGTGATGGTTCGATCTTTCGGCTTCCTTTCTGAAAGTCGATTCACCACTGCTTGAAGATGTTGTGGCGTAGTTCCACAGCATCCGCCAATAAGAGTGATTCCATAATCTTTTACAAATGTCTCAAGCGCGGTAGCAAGTTCCTCAGGTCCAAGCGGATACTCGGCTCCCTTTGCTCCCAAAATCGGAAGACCGGCATTAGGCATCACTGAAATAGCAACTCTGGCATTTTTAGAAAGATAACGAAGATGTTCAGACATCTCTGCAGGACCTGTTGCGCAGTTCAGACCGATGATGTCGATTGCAAGCGGTTCTAAGGCGTTGAGTGCGGCGCCAATCTCCGAACCAAGCAACATGGTTCCGGTAGTTTCAACCGTTACTTGCGCAATCAAAATGACATCGCGACCTGATTCTTCGATCGCCTTTCTAGCTCCGTTTACTGCAGATTTTGCTTGCAAAAGATCTTGAGTGGTTTCTATCAGCAGTGCATCACAGCCTGCATCGACTAGCCCTTTTGAGGCGGTGCAATAAGCATCTTTAAGATTTTGATAGGTAGTGTGGCCAAGACTGGGAAGTTTTGTTCCGGGCCCAAGTGAACCCAATACGAATCGTGGATGTTCTTTGGTACTAAATGCATCAGCAGCTTCTCTGGCAATCTTGCCCCCGGCGTAAGCGAGTTCGTAGATTCGATCTTCGATTCCATATTCAGCGAGGTTCGCCCAGTTGGCGCCGAAAGTATTTGTCTCAATCGCATCAACTCCGACCGCTAGGTAAGCCTCATGAATAGAGCGAACCAATTCAGGCCGAGTGACATTGAGGATTTCGTTGCAACCTTCATGGTTTTGAAAGTCCGCAAGAGTTGGCTCGGCCGCTTGCAGCATTGTGCCCATCGCGCCATCGGCGATGATTGTGCGAGTTGCCAAGGCGCGGCGCAGTAATCCAGCTTCACGTGCGGTAGCAAGAGTCGTCACAACGCGCAGGTTACCCTAAGGTATTGATATGGAGATTCTTCAAATTCCAAATCTGCGCTCTCCCGTGATGGTTATCGCATTTTCGGGTTGGAATGATGCAGGTGAGGCTGCAACTGGAGCGGCATCACATCTACTTGGAACATGGACAGATCCTGAATTTGATGTCGTTCCTGAATTAATTGCCGAAGTTGATATTGAAGAATTTTATGATTTTCAAGATCTTCAAGAACTTCAAGAACCTGAGAACTTGAGAACTTTGGCTGTTTTCATTTTTTTTTCAAAATTTCAAAAAATTTCAGAACTTGAGAACCTGAGAACTTGAGAACCTGAGA
>JAPOJL010000103.1 GCA_029978425.1 Actinomycetota bacterium | reverse complement strand
CGTTGCAGACCTTTGGTGGTTCTGGTTTCACACAAGATTGGCCGCTAGAGCAGTATGTGCGTGATGCAAAAATCGATACTTTGTATGAAGGCACAACCGCGATTCAAGGTTTGGACTTCTTCTTCCGCAAGATCATCAAAGACAATGGTCGTGCGCTAACGAAGTTAGCGAAAGAGATTGGCAAAGTTGCGGCAAGCGGTGGAAATAATGCAACTGAGAAGGCAGCGCTTGCTAAAGCACTAGAAGATATGCAAGGAATTATCGGACAACTCGTAACACATGCAATGGCGAGCCAAGAGAATCCTTCCGAAATCTATAAGTGCGGACTAAACACTTCACGTTTGTTGATGGCGGTAGGCGATGTCATCATCTCGTGGTTGTTGTTGCGTCAAGCGGATATCGCTGCCACCAAAATTGGAAGTGCTTCTGGAAAAGATAAAGATTTCTATGAAGGAAAGATTGCGGCATCGCGATACTTCATTCATAACTTCTTGCCGTTGATTGCCGCTACTCGCGCAATTGTGGAGCGTGAAGATGGCGAGATCATGAAGGTGTCTGAAGCCGCCTTCTAGGCTGTGTAAAGTACGCGGAATGCTCACCAAGTTCCGCGGCGAGATCTACCTCTTCTTCGGGGCTTTTCTCTTTGCTTTTAACGGCATCATCTCCAAGATCGTCCTGATTGATGGGCTTTCGGCATGGAGGCTTACCCAGGTTCGATGCGGTGGGGCTTTTCTAATTCTCTTTGCAGTCTATTTTTCTTTCCGGCGCCAAGAGTTGAAGGCGACTCGCGCTGAACTTCCATGGTTGATTGCCTTTGGCGCAGTCGGTGTGACCTTTGTGCAAGCTTTCTATTTCGTCGCAATCGAGCGAATGTATGTAGGCGTCGCACTCTTAATTGAGTTCACAGCCCCGATTTGGATTCTTATCTTCTTGAAGTTTGTGTTGAAGAAGCATGTTCCGACTGGGCTCTGGTATGCAATCTTGTTGGCATTCGGTGGTTTATTGATGATCACCCAGATCTGGAATGGACTAACGCTTGATCAGATCGGATTGATCGCAGCATTTATTGATGCCTTTGCGCTGGCGGGATATTTCCTCATCGGTGATCGGTTAGGGAAAACAAAAACTAGCGCTGCGATTACGACCTGGGGATTTGGAATTGCCTCATTAATGATGCTCTTTGCTTTACCGATTTGGAATTTCCCAACTGATGTTTTCTCCAAGGAGATGGAGTTGCTCGGTCGCTTTAGTGAGTACACCCTTCCTGGGTGGAGCCTGATTCTTTGGATAGTAGTAATGGGAACGATTGCGCCTTATATCTTTGTAGTCAGCGGACTTAAGATTCTCTCAGCCTCAACTGCAAGCGTCTTTGGAATGATCGAACCAGTAATGGCGGGAATGTTTGCGTGGTGGTGGCTGAGTGAGAGCCTCAATGGCATCCAGCTCGTCGGGTGCGTTGTGGTGATTGTCGGTATCTTTATCGCAGATAAAGCACGGACAAAGGCGGGCGGACATTGAGTAGCGAATTTGATGCGATATTCGCAGCAAATGAGGAGTACGCACAGGCCTATAAATCAAGTGATTTAACAGGTCGCGCTGCGCAGGGACTTGCGATTGTGACGTGTATGGATTCACGTATTGATCCTCTCCGCGTGGTTGGGATGAAGCCTGGAGATGTAAAGATTCTTCGTAACGCTGGTGCGCGCGTAACAGATGACGTTTTACGTACCTTAATCTTGGCGACGTACTTACTTAATGTGAAGCGCGTTTTGGTGATGCCCCATACTGATTGCAGGATGGCGAGTGGCACCGAAGAGCAAGTACATCAAGCAATCTTTGATGCATCTGGGGTTGATACTCGTTCGATTGAAATTAGAACGGTGACTGATCAGAAAGCAGCGCTAGAAAAAGATGTGATGCGAATCAAGACCTATCCATTACTTCCTAAAGATTTAGAAGTAGTAGGAGCGATTTTTGATGTGAAGAGTGGAAAGTTAGAGAAGATTCTCTAATTAGTTCAGATTAATTGTCTTTGACAAACTTCTCAGGCGCAGAGTACTTCGGTGCGATATCGCCAAACTTTGCGAAGTGGAGAAGTGAAGCAACGGTAACAGTGCGAGTAGGTCCGTTACGGTGCTTAGCGACAATT
>JAPOJL010000102.1 GCA_029978425.1 Actinomycetota bacterium | reverse complement strand
AGCCTGTCATTGGTGATTCTTCGATTTCTAACGCTTCTCGCGTCATTCTCTGTAGCGGCAAGATTTATTGGGAACTTCTCGCTGAACGTACAAAGCTTGGTGATACAACAACCGCGCTCATTCGCGTTGAACAACTTTATCCACTTCCAGTTAACGAAATTGTTGCTGAAGTTAGTAAACATCCACGCGCTAATGTGCTCTGGGTGCAGGATGAACCTGCAAACCAAGGGCCGTGGCCATTCATCCAAGCAAACTTGTCTGAACATCTTGGTGGTCGTGAACTACGTCGAGTTTCACGCCGTGCAGCAGCAAGTCCTGCAACAGGAAGCATCTATGTTCACGAAGAGGAACAGAAAGCGCTTATCGCTGAAGCTTTCTCTCGCTAGTCCGCTTTAATCTCAATAAGACTTTTCCTCTAATTTCGTGAGCGGGGACATATCCCCAGGTTCGAGAATCACTCATCCGTTTTTCAACATCTGGATCTCGGTTATCGCCCTCAACCCAATAAGCACCGCTATGAGATTTCTGGATTCGCTTAATGAAAAAGATGCCAGGCAATTCGTCACGTTCGATAACGACAACGCTGGTGAGAGGTAGCTCCCGCTCAATCCTAGTGAACCACTTAACAAGGAGTACATCTCCGTTGTTATAGGTAGGTGACATTGATTCGCCAGCAACCTTGACCCGACGTAGGCCCATCAAGCCAAATTTCGCCATGACGGGTAGTCTTCCACTAACACGCAAGTCTTACGAAGTGAGGATTCTTATGATTACAGTTCACGCACATTGCGATCTACCTTGTGGCGTTTACGATCCAGCGCAAGCCAAGATCGAAGCGCAATCAGTCAAAGCATGTATGGAGAAGTACGCCGCATCATCTGATCCAGATTTCAAGGCGCGCGCAGTTTCAATTAAGGAAGCTCGCTCTAACATGGTCAAAGAACATCTCTGGGTTCTATGGACTGATTACTTCAAGCCAAATCATTTTGAAGCACACCCACAACTCCATGGCCTATTCAACGAAGCTACCAAGCTTGCTGGCGCAGCTGGCACAAAGGGAACCGTTGATGTTGCTGTCGCAGATAAGCTCATCGCCAAGATTGATGAGATTGCAGAAATTTTCTGGGCTACAAAGAAGTAATTACTCAGTTTCTTTCTGAGAAATCAGAGTAAACGCAGCGGTCCGCGCTAGGAACGAAACTCGTTCCACTAAGTTTCGACGCAACATTGATGCCGCAACTAAACGCGGACCATCATGTATTTCGCAGACAAAAGTCAAAACTCCATCTTCAAAAGCCACGCAGGTTGCGGCACCTTGGATCTCCGAACCAATTCCAACAGATTCATGCACTTCTAGTTCAATATCCGCAAGATAAGTCGATTCGCTGTTATCTAAGAATTCAGCAAGCGCGGAGTTACAAGCGCTCTCCATCAAAGTAATTAGGAAACTTGTGGAGAGAATGGGCATATCGCCGCTGCCATGAGCCAGCGCAGTATCACCAGGACGGACCACCATCTGGGAGATTCCCACGGCGCCAATAACTGATTCGGCCTGCATGGGAAATTAACCTAGCAGGTGTTGAACTAACTAGAAGGGAAAGTCTCTCCGAATTTCGTGAGAAGTTTCGATCTCAATCTGCGTTTCACCATCGATAGTGATTTCGGTGCGGCGATATTGGGTGATGATTTCAGTTTGGGCATAGCCCGCTAACTCTTGAAGTTGTAATTCATGGAGTTGGTGTGCGATGCGCTCCTGCAAAGTGGATGGCGCTGTCTCGCAGCACGAGCGAGTCAAAAGAGTTCTGATGAGATTAAGGGCGCGGCGTTCTGTTTCGAGCTGTTCGCGACAGCCTTCACATTCCTGGAGATGGAATGCGATTTGATTGAAGGTCGCCGAATCATCAATCTCGTTATCAATAAATAGAACGAGGGATTCGCGACAATTGTCGCATGATGCGCTACTCATTGCGCTCCCCCTTTCACATATCCGCGTTCGCGGGCATAGTCAGTTAATTTCTCGCGGAGTTGTTTACGACCACGGTGTAGACGTGACATGACGGTTCCAGCAGGAACGCCGACAATTTCTGCAATTTCCTTATAAGAAAAACCTTCCACATCGGCGAGATAGACCGCCATGCGAAACTCTTCTGGAATTTCAGCAAGTGCATTCTTT
>JAPOJL010000101.1 GCA_029978425.1 Actinomycetota bacterium | reverse complement strand
CAATGCTCTTTATCAGCCTTGAGAGCTGTAAGCGCGATTACTGGATTACAAGTTGCTCCAACAATTCCCCACGTGAGTGCATCTTTGAGCTCTTTGGGATCAGCTGAGTCATTCCACAGAACAGTCTTGGAATTCTTCTTCATGTAGAGAAATGGTGACTCGGTCATTTGAGTTCCTTTGTGGTGCGATTGGTATTGACTGGGTTAACTTTTTGCCAAGATCCTGATGCTATTGAGCGTTTTGCGGCGGCAATACATTCAGCTGCTGAGTAACAATCTGATGCCGATGGCGCATACTGCTTACGTTCTAGTACTGACTTTATAAAGAGGGAAGCCTCAATAGTTTTTAGATCATCAAAGCTCATCGATATTCCACGTCCTGGTTGAAAGTTGCCGTAGTGACCATCACCTGGTGCTGAAAGCGCACGGGTGAAGCCATATTCAGGAGCATCACGGAAAGCGACCTCAAGTTCAGTCAAGCGTTCAAAGTTCCAACGAATTGTGCCCAATGAGCCACGGACTTCAATGCTGTATTCGCATGATGGACCAACGCTAATTCGCGAACTTTCGAAGGTGCCGCTTGCGCCATTGGCAAAGCGCATCATTCCTGAAGTCCAATCTTCATTTTCGACTGTGCGAAGTTCACCGGATGCATTTTTGGCAAAGTGTGAAGTGCCCGGAGCTGCCTCACGACGTTCTTTGATAAAAATCTCTGATTGGGCGTTGATTTCGGTGATGTCATCGACTACATACTGGGCTAAATCAAAGCCATGTGACATCAAGTCACCCAAAACTCCAGAGCCGGCGAATTCATTGACATAGCGCCAGGTAAATGCACCATCTGGATCATTGACATAATCGGCAATCATCTTGACTTCGACGTTATAGATTTTTCCAAGCTTGCCGCCACGCACAAGCTCGCGTGCATGAGCGATGGCAGGGGATTGGCGATAGTTAAATCCCACCGCAGTCATCAAACCCTTAGCGATTGCACCTTCTGCGATTTCGCGAGATTCCACTTCGCTACGGCCCATTGGCTTTTCAATCCAGAAATCTTTGCCTGCCTTAATCGCAGCCATAGCAATTTCGTGGTGGAGAAAGTTTGGAGAACAGATTGAAACGATATCGACATCAGGATGGTTAATTACATCGAGATAGTTTTCGGTAGCTTGCTCAAACCCCATGAGATTGACAGCGCTTTCTCGTGCAGCTTGCAGAGTGTCTGCTGCGATCACCTTGCGAATTGCAACGCCAAGCTCGGGGTAACGCTCTGGAACTTGTGAAAGCCCGCGGCTATGTACACGACCCATCCAGCCAACGCTGATGAGGCCGTAGCCGAGGGTCTTCTTAGCCATGGACGCCTACTTCACGCGAGCAGCGCGGGTGGCAGCCAAGATATGTTCGCGAGTGCGTTGTGCGATCGGGAATGGCATATCGACAGGGCAGCCATACATATCTTGTTCGATAATGGCGAAGATATCGGGATTGATTTCAAGTGCGCGCTCAATGATGGGCGCAAACTTTGGGACTCCTTCAAAGCCTGGCTCAGTCATGACGCCCTTAGCAACTGCTTCAACGAATGGAAGATCGTTCTTCAGAGTTTCGGCCAAGATATCTGGATGTACTTGCTTCAAGTGCAGGTAGCCAATGCGTTCTGGATAGGCGTTCATCATCTTGATGTTGTCACCCAAGTAATATGCAAAGTGACCGGTATCAAGACAGAGGTTGGAATATTTTGGATCTGTCTCTTGCAAGTAGCGCTCAACTTCTTGATAGGTACCGATATGGCTATCTGCATGTGAATGGAATTGCTGGTGAATACCGAACTCTTCCAGGAGCGCCTTACCTAGCTTGTTATGTCCTGCAGCAAGTCGCTTCCACTGTTCATTAGAAAGTGTGCGTGATTCGCGCGCTTGGCCGGTCTTGTCATCGCGCCATAGATCAGGGATAACAACGAGGTGTTCGACGCCTAACTTTGAAACAAGCGTTGCAACAGCGAGTGCTTGATCCCAGGCACGCTGCCATTGGCTCTCATCTTCTTTATGGAATCCAGTAAATACGGTTCCAGCAGTCATCTTGAGATTGCGCTTACCAAGTTCATCTTCTAGCTGCTTTGGATCAGTTGGCAGATATCCATATGGCCCAAGTTCAATCCAGTGATAACCAGCTTCTACAACTTCATCAAGGAAGCG
>JAPOJL010000100.1 GCA_029978425.1 Actinomycetota bacterium | reverse complement strand
CAATTGCAAGTGGTAAATCAGAATCAATGACTCTGGCATAGAAGCAGGTGTATTCCTTGGAGGTAAAAGCGTTCATCTCACCACCGACAGCTTCGATGGATGAAGAGATATCTAATGCGCTTCGAGTTTTCGTGCCTTTGAAGAGCAAGTGCTCGAGGAAGTGAGAGGCGCCAGCAACTTTTGGAGATTCATCACGCGAGCCAACATTGACCCAAATTCCATAGGCAGCGGATCTAACCCCAGGTATTTCTTCCGTGACAATACGCAGACCGCTCGGAAGAACGGTCTTGCGTACAGTCATGACTTCGGTTGTTACTCGCTAGCTGATTCAGTCTTTGCGTTCTCATCGAGAACAGGAATCAGTGAGAGCTTGCCTTTTGGATCGATTTCACCGATTTCAACATGGACTTTATCTCCAACTTTCATCACATCTTCGACGTTTTCAATGCGCTTTCCGCCATGCATTTTGCGAATTTGTGAGACGTGGAGCAATCCATCTTTTCCTGGAAGCAAGTTAATGAATGCGCCAAATGTTGCAAGCTTGACGACGGTTCCGTTATAGCGCTCGCCAACTTCTGGAAGCTTTGGATCCGCGATTGCTAGAACTTGAGCCTTCGCTGCATCTGCCGCGGTGCCATTTGTGGCGCCGATAAATATCGTTCCATCATCTTCAATCGAGATTTCTGCGCCGGTCTCTTCCTGAATCTGATTAATGACCTTGCCCTTTGGCCCGATGACAGCGCCAATTTGATCAACCGGAATCTTGATCGAAATGATGCGTGGAGCAAGCGGATTCATCTCATCAGGACGATCAATTGCATCGTTCATGACATTGAGAATCGCTAATCGCGCTTCCTTTGCTTGGTGGAGCGCAGCAGCAAGAACGCTGGCAGGAATTCCATCAAGCTTTGTATCAAGCTGAAGTGCTGTAACAAATTCTTTTGTTCCAGCGACTTTGAAGTCCATGTCGCCAAATGCATCTTCAGCGCCAAGAATGTCGGTAAGTGCGACATATTCGGTCTTGCCGTCGACATCGTCTGAGATCAGACCCATCGCGATACCAGCGACTGGGGCTTTCAAAGGAACTCCCGCGTTGAGAAGTGAGAGTGTTGAAGCGCAAACTGAACCCATCGATGTTGAACCATTGGAACCCAGCGCTTCAGAGACTTGGCGGATTGCATACGGAAATTCTTCGCGGGTTGGAAGAACAGGTAGCAAAGCGCGTTCTGCGAGTGCGCCATGGCCGATTTCGCGGCGCTTGGGAGAACCAACGCGACCGGTTTCTCCAGTGGAATATGGCGGGAAGTTGTAGTTATGCATATAACGCTTGTGATCTTCTGGGTTCAATGTGTCGAGTTGTTGTTCCATCTTCAACATATTGAGTGTGGTGATTCCAAGAATCTGAGTTTCGCCACGTTCGAAGATTGCTGAACCGTGAACACGAGGTACAACTTCAACTTCAGCAGTCAGCGGGCGAATATCGCGAAGTCCGCGACCGTCGATTCGAATCTTGTCACGAAGAACGCGCTGGCGAACCAACTTCTTTGTTAAAGAACGGAAAGCAGCAGGAATCTCTTTCTCGCGACCTTCGAATGACTCTTTGAGAGATTCAATTGTGGCGGCAGAGATCCGATCAATCTCGGTCTCACGCTCTTGTTTTCCAGAAATAGTTAGCGCTTTAGCAAGTTCAGCTTTAGCGGCTTTCTCGACTGCTTCAAATGCATCAGCTTGATAGTCCAAGAAAACTGGGAATTCTGCTGTTGGTTTGGCAGCAACTTTTGCAAGTTCAAGTTGTGCTTCGCAGAGAATACGAATGAAAGGCTTTGCTGCTTCAAGTCCTTGGCCGACAATTTCTTCTGTTGGGGCCTGGGCTCCACCATTAACAAGACCGATCGTCTTTGTTGTGGCTTCTGCTTCCACCATCATGATTGCTACATCATCGCCAGCAATACGACCTGCTACGACCATATCGAAAACTGCATTCTCAAGATCGCTGTGATTTGGGAAAGCTACCCACTGGCCATCAATAAGTGCAACGCGTACTCCACCGATTGGGCCAGAAAACGGAAGTCCGGCAAGTTGCGTGGACATTGATGCGGCATTGATGGCAACAACGTCATACATGTGATCTTGATTCAATGCCATTACGGTCACAACAATTTGAACGAAAACATATTGACTTTGACAGAGAAGTG